>DATLLB010000300.1:0-4814 GCA_035538075.1 Enhygromyxa sp. | reverse complement strand
CTCAGCGACCGGCCTGCTCTGGGAGCCGAGCTTCTGCGGCGCCAACGAGACCTGCAGGGAGTGCGACGCCGAGGAGGATCCCAGCTGCACGGGCGCGCGCTGCCTCGGGCCGTGCGACGTGAGTCGAGACGCGCCAGCGTCGGCCGGCTGCTCGTTCTTCGCGACCGGCATGATGATCAACACGACCAGCTCGGGCAAGAACACCGCCAAGCCCGACGCGCTGATCGTCGCCAACCCCAACCCGACCGGGGTTGCGACCGTCAACGTGCTGCTGGCTCCGATCGGCAGCAACAAGGAGCAACAGGTCGGTGAGCCATTCTCGCTCGCGCCGGGTGAGACCCAGGTGATCGAGTACGCCGAGAACCTCACCGACTTCTTCAACGGTGGCAAAGGCACCTCCAAGTTCCAGTCGGGCGGCGTCTATCACGTGGTCAGCGATCTGCCGATCATCGCGTACCTGCACACGCCCTACGAGTCGGAGGGCACCAACGAGTCCTCGCTGCTGCTGCCCGAGGCGGCGCTGGCGAAGAATTACGTGATCTATAATTACACGCCCTATGCCGAACCCGGCTATTTCGTGGTCATCGCGGTCGAGAATCAGACCACCGTGCGCTGGCGGCCGACCGTCGAGACCGCCGGCAACAATGTCCCGCTGCCCTTCGTCGAGGCCGGCCACGAAGGCGTGCACAAGCTCAATCGCCTCGACACCATGCGGATCGCCGCCTCGGCCAACCTCGGCGCGCCGGAGTGCGAGCAGGATCTCTCGGGCACCATCGTCGAGGCCGACAAGCCGATCATGGTGATCTCGGCGGTCGTCGGCGTGCGCGTGCCTTACTGCAATTCGGACGGCTGTATGAGCAAGCCGATGCCGGCCGAGCCGATCCCGATCGCGGGGTGCAACCCGGAGGACGGGCCTTACGAGGCCAGCTTCGCTTGCTGCAGCTCCACCGATCACATCCAGGAGGTCAACATCCCGCTCGATTATTGGGGCAAGACGTATGTCGGCGCTCACTCGCCGCTGCGCGCCGAAGAGTCGCACTATTGGCGGCTGTTCGCCGGTGAGGATCAGACCACGATCACCGTCACGCCGCCGCAGCCGAACACCCCGATCGTGCTGGCCAAGCGCGGCGACTGGGCCGAGCTCGAGCTGCCGAGCGGCGTCAATGTGGTGTTCGAGGGCGACAAGCCGTTCATGCCCGTGCAATTCACCGCGCGCCGCGATCTCGCCGGGCACATGGGCGACGCCGCGATGACGCAGTCGATCCCGGTCGAGCAGTGGTTGAACCGCTACGCGTTCGTGACCGGCATCGACTACGCCGAACACTACGCGCAGATCATCCGGGGCGCCGGCGCTTCGCCGGTGCTGCTCGACGGCGAGCCGGTCGAGGGCTACGCGACGATCGGCAAGTACCAGGTCGCCAACGTGCTGATCAGCGAGGGCTCGCACTTCGTCAGCTCGCAGGATCCCTTCGGGCTCGAGCAATTCGGCTGGCGCGGCGGCTGGGAGACCGCGCAGACCTCCGCCTACGCGCACCCCGGCGGGATGCGGACCAAGCCGATCTATATTCCTTGAGCGTGACCGACGACCAACCGTTGCTTCGCGCCGCCGTCGAGCGGCTGCTCGCGTACCTCGAGCAGGCGCGCGGGCGCGAGCTGCCCGTGCTGCTCGACGTCGGTCCCGCGCAGATCGAGGCTGCGTTCGCCCAGCGCGTGCCGCTCTCGCTCGCCGATGGCCGTGCGTACGACGGTGGGCGCCTGCTCGCGGCCATCGACGAGACGCTGCGGCTCTCGGTCCACACCGCGTCACCGCGCTTCTTCAACCAGAACTTCGCCGGCCTCGATCCCACCGCGCTCGCGGGTGACTGGATCGCGGCCGCGCTCAACACCACGGGCGCGACCTTCGAGATGGCGCCGGTGTTCACGTTGATGGAGCTGCACCTGCTGCGACGCTTGGCGCAGCTCGCCGGCTTGCCGATCGCCGCGCACGCGCAGAACGAGCCGCCGCCGCGGGCTGGGCTGATGCTCGCGGGCGGCAGCCTCTCCAACCTCCACGCGCTGCAGCTCGCTCGCCATCGCGTCGCGCCGCAGCTGCGGGACGAGGGCGCGGCACTCGGTCCGCGCTTCGCCGTGTTCACGTCGGCGCACGCCCACTACTCGATCCGCAAGGCCGCGCAGCTGTTGGGCATCGGCTCGCGCGGGGTCATTCGCGTGGCCGTCGACGCGCACGGTCGCATGCTGCCGGCCGCACTCCAGCAATCGATCATCGACGCGCGCACGGCCGGCTTGACGCCGCTGGCGGTCAACGCCACCGCCGGCACCACCGTGGTCGGAGCCTTCGATCCACTCGACCAGCTGGCCGCGATCTGCCGACGTGAAGATCTATGGCTGCATGTCGACGGTTGCTTCGGCGCCTCGCTGCTGTTCTCGCCCGCGCAGCGACGCTGGCTCGCGGGCATCGAACATGCCGACTCGATCGCCTGGAACCTGCACAAGATGATGGGCATGACGCAGCAATGCGCCGTCCTGCTGCTGCGCCGACCCGAGCAGCTGCGTGGCTGTTTCGCCGAGCAAGCCGAGTATCTGTTTCAGCCCGACAAGCCCCACGCCGAGCTCGACAGCGGGGATCTGGGCTTCCTCTGCGCTCGCCGCATCGACGTGCTCAAGGCGTGGCTGAGCTGGAAGCGCCACGGTGACGCGGGCATGGCCGCGCGCATCGACACCGCGGTTGCGAACGCCGACTACTTGCGCGAGCGAGTCGACGGCACGCCGAGCTTCGTCGCCGCGCACCCTGGCGGTCCGTGCAACGTGCTGTTTTGGTGGGTGCCGAGCGCGATGCGACCGTTCGTGCTCGAGCGTGCTGATGCGAGCACCCGCGCACGTCTGCACGCGCTCACGGCCGCGATCAAGCAGGGCCTGCGTGCGCGTGGGGAGGTGATGCTTGGCTTCTCGCCGATCGACGGCGCGCCCAACTGCTTTCGCATGCTGTTCATGAACCCCGAGGTCGAGCGGGCCGACATCGACCTGGTGCTCGCGGAGATCGAAGCCGTCGGCGCAGCGCTCGCCGGCGCCACACGGTGACGGCGTATGCACAAAAGTGATACCCTTCATGTCGTGAGCGACTCCCAAGATGCCGCCGCGCGACGGCAAGCACGCGCCCGAGCTTGGAAGTCGCAGGTGTTCCGCGACGGCTCCTTCGCAGCGATGGACGCCGCGAGTAGGCGATTCTGGCTAGAGATACCTGCGAGCGAGCGAGCCGCAGAAGTGTGGAAGCTGAGCGTGGAGGCGTTCGGCCTCGCGAACCCGGAGGCATGTGAACAACGACTTCCTCGATCTGCTTATCGAGTTGTCCGCCGCTAACGCGCGCTTCATGGTGGTGGGAGGCTACGCCGTCGGTGTGCATGGTCACCCCCGAGCGACCAAGGATCTCGACATTTGGGTCGAACCCACGCTCGACAACGCCACGCGGGTCATCGCTGCGCTCGCGGCTTTCAGGGCGCCGATTGGGGATCTGACCGCAGAGGATCTGGCGACTCCTGGCATCGGTTTCATGATGGGCGTGCCGCCGTCGCGCATCGACATTCTGACCGCGATCGCGGGGCTCGAGTTCGGGACGGCGTGGTCGCGCCGGGTCACACGGAAGTTCGGCCCAGTCGAGTGTCCGGTGCTTTCGCTCGAAGACTTGATCGAGAACAAGCGAGCCGCAGGGCGGCCACAGGATCTCGCCGACGCCGACGAACTGGAACGCATTCGCAGCCTGAGCGAAACATGATGACCGCGGTGGTGCGCTGAGCTTCGGTGCCGCTACCATGGCGCCCATGCCCGCCGCCGCAGCGCTCCGCGTCGCGTTCCCGTTGCTCGTCGCCGCTTCGCTGCTCGCCTGCGACTCGCCGCGCGCGAGCACCAGCCCCGACCGCTCCACGCCCGAACAGAGCGGCCCCACTGCAGGCGATCCCGACGGCACGATCCGCCTGCTGCTCAATGATCCCAGCGATCGCACGGCCCCGAGCGAGGCCTGCGACAACGAGCTGTGCACGTCGCTGCTCGAGCTCATCGAAAAGGCCGAGACCAGCATCGACTTCGCCATCTACGGCCTGCGCGGTCAGCCGCGCATCCTCGCCGCGCTCGAGGCCGCCAAGGCTCGCGGCGTGAAGATCCGCGCCATCGTCGATCGCGATGTCGCCGGCGAGAACTACTACGCCGACACCGACGCGATGGCGCGCGCGCTCGGCAACGTGCGAGACGATCGCAAGGTCGACGCCGCGCTCGAGCGCGAGCAGAAGCAGTATGACCGCGCCAACCGGTTCGACGCGGAGCCCAGCTGCAAGCGACCGGACGGCTTCCAGGGCTTCGTGCAGTGTCTCGCCTACGATCTCGGCGATCGCTGCCTGCTCGCCACCCACGCCAGCCGCGAGCAATTCGCGAGTGAAGATGACAGCGACGGCACCGCGTTCAACAAGATCATGCACCACAAGTTCTTCGTGGTCGACGGCCGCTACGTGTGGACCGGATCGACCAACGTCAGCGACTCGGACGCGGGAGGCTACAGCGCCAACGTGGTGGTGGTGCTCGACTCGCCGACGCTCGCGGGCTGGTACACGCGCGAGTTCGAGACCATGTGGGTCGACGGCAAGCACCACCAGCACAAGCCCAAGAACAGCGAGCTGCGGACCAAGGTCGGCGACGCCGAGGTCCAGCTGCTGTTCTCGCCGCAGGACAAGGCCATGAATGAAGGTGTGCGTCCGGTGCTCAAGCGCGCCCAGAAGCGCATCGACATCGCGGTGTTCTTCTTGAACCACAAGGCCATCACCAAGGAT
>DATLLB010000299.1:0-2606 GCA_035538075.1 Enhygromyxa sp. | reverse complement strand
TCTGGCTCTGGCTCTGGCTCTGGCTCGCCATCGCCGGGCTCCGGCTCCGGCTCTGGCTCCGGCTCGCCATCACCATCGCCCGGCTCGCCATCGCCGTCGCCCGGCTGACCGCCTTCGGAGTCGCCGTCGCCCGGCGCACCGTCGTCGGTCTCGTCGTCCGTGCTCACGTCCGTCTCGCCGGAGTCCGCCTCGTCACCCTCGGACTCGTCGGCCTGCTCGAGCCACTTCGAGTCGGCGAGCGGGTTCGCTTTCATACAGCCCGCCGGCGCCAGCATGGCCGTCAGCACGATCAGTGTTCGCCTCGCACGACGCATGCTCAAAACCTCATCGTCCAGGTAACGGCCAGCTCACGCTCGCGTCGATCGCCGAGTCGTGACGCATCGATCCCCAGCAGCACCCCGCCGAGCAGGGCCGTGCCGGCACCGGCTGCGACCATCGAGATTCCGGCCACGCCCGTGTCATAGACCTGCGGACACGCGCCGAGGTCGTTGCGGTCGGCTCCGCGCGGGCACTTGTCATCGAGGGCCCACAGCACCGCGCCCGCGATCGCGGTCGCGCTGCCGAGCACCAACGCGCTGACCTCGAACCACCGCGGAGCCACGCGCGGGCCCTTGTCCGCCAGCGATCGCCGCTGTCGTCGCTGCGGCTCCGCCTCGATCAACTCTGGAGCGGGTGCGAGCGCGGGCACCTCGGGGTACGCGATCGTGATCGCAGCGTCGGGATCACCGAGCGTCAACGTGGTCCGCAGCGGCTCGGCCTCTCCGCTCTCGACCCACACGCGACGCTGTCCGAGCGGCACCATGACGCCCGCCGACTCGTTCGCCAAGGTGATGCGCTCGTCGACATACACGCGACAGGGCACCGCGCACTCGACCCGCAGCGTCGCTTGTCCGCGGGCGGCCAGCGCCTCGCGTCGGTCCTCGACCAGCGCGCCGAGGCTCGGGCCCAGCTGATCGACAGGCAGCGGCGCGCCACCCAGACCCTCGAGCGCAGCGTCGACCGCCGCGGCGGCGGCCTTCGGATCACCGCTGGCCAGCAGCGCCCGCGCGAGCGCCAGCTCGGCCATCGTGCGCAGCTCGAGCGCGCGTGCGTCGACGGCCAGCTGCGGCGCGTGCTCACGCAGCTCGATCAAGGCTGCACGCAAGCTCTCGATCCCGATCGCAGGATCAGTGTTGATCTCGATAATCGCTCGCTCGACCGCCGCGACCGCTTCTGCATATTCGTCGGTCGGTCCGTGCGAATCGGTCATTGCAGGCGATGCCAGCAATGACGCGATCGACAATATGACCACGGCTGTGATTGTCATGATGCGCTCGGTGTCATGCCTTCAGCCGCCGGGCGGCGTGAAGAATCCGTCGACCGCTCGGATCGACGTTCCGCGCTGCAGTGTCACCGTCTTGCTCCGGCGGCTCAGCTTTTTGCAGGCACCCGGTCGCAACGGAAAATTGGGTCAAGCTGTCGCCATTTGCCCAACTTGACAATCGAATGATTGCGATCAACTCATGATTTAGCCGCGGTGCGGCGTGGAGATTCTCATGATGCAGCAATTAGGCCCATACACGCTGGTGCGACGCATCGCGTCGGGTGGCATGGCCGAGGTCTGGATGGGCCGGCGGCAGGCGCTGGGCGGCGCGAGCAAGACCGTCGCGGTCAAGCTGCTGGCCTCACACCTGGCCGAGAACCCCGTCTACCGGCGCATGTTCGTCGACGAGGCCCGGCTGACGATGATGCTCACCCACTCGAACATCGTGCAGGTGTTCGACGTCGGCGAGCACGGCGGGCGCAGCTACCTGATCATGGAATGGGTCGACGGCCTCGACCTCACGCGGCTCGGCGACAGCCTGCGCGAGCACGGCGAGCAGCTCGGCTTCCACGTGATCGCGCACGTGGTCGGCGAGGTCCTGCGCGGGCTCGCCTACGCGCACGAGCTCAACGAAGGCCACGAGCACAGCGGCATCGTTCACCGCGACATCTCGCCGCACAACGTGCTGTGCTCGATCAGCGGCGAGGTCAAGATCACCGACTTCGGCGTCGCGCGCCTGACCAGCGAGGAGACCTCGGGCGTGCACGTGCGCGGCAAGCTGCGCTACATGCCGCCCGAGCAGGTGCGCGGCGAGTCGAAGCACGCGACCGTCGATCTGTTCGCGGTCGGAGCCATGCTGCAGGAACTGCTCGACGGTGAGCGCTTCCGGGCCGGGCTCGAGCGCGACGAGCTGTTTGCGATGGTGCTGCGCGGCGAGATTCCGCCGCTGCAGCGGCGCGGCGTCCCGGCCGAGCTGGTCGTGCTGCGCAATCGCTTGTTGGCCAGCGATCGCGAGTTGCGGATCCAGAGCGCCAACGAAGCGCTGGAGCTGCTGCGCCGCTGGTCCGGCTACCGCAACGCCGCCGACGAGCTCGCGCAGCTGGTCCGCGCACGGGCGGGCGTCGCTGCGCCGCGCTCCGGCTTGGGCGTCGAGATCTCGAACGACGTGCTCGAGCTCGACGAAGCGCCGACGCGCCTCGATCGTGCGTCGCAGCTGCAGACCCGCGTCGTGCAGGCGTCCGAGACCACGCCGAGCGTGCCCGACTCGGCCGGGTCCGAGGTGGTGACGCGAGCCAGTCGGCGG
>DATLLB010000298.1:0-7130 GCA_035538075.1 Enhygromyxa sp. | reverse complement strand
TGCGGCCGAGCTTGCTGTAGGCGTTGCCGAGCCCGTTGAGCGTGCTCAGCAGCGCGACGTGACTCGGCCCGAGCACGCGCTGCTTGAGCGCGAGCGCTTCGTGCAGCATGGCCAGCCCGCGCTCGTGCTCCCCGGCGAGGATCTGCGCCTGGCCGAGGTTGGAGAGCACCGCAGCGACGTCCGGGTGGCTCGGGCCGAAGCGCTCGCGGTAGCGCTCGAGCGACTGCTCGATCAACGGGATCGCTTCGCGAGGCCGGTCCTGCGCCAACACGGCGCTGCCGAGGTTGCCGAGGATCGCCGGGAGCTCCGCGTTGGCCTGCGGCTCGTTCTCGCTATAAAGCGCCAGCGCCTCGCGATGCAGCCGTTCGGCGCCGGGGTGATCATGCTCGAGCCCAGCGATCGCGCCGCGGTGATCGAGCAGGCGAGCACGCAGCACCAAGTCGGCACGGCTGGCTCGAATCGCAGCGTCGGCTCGATCGACCCACGCCCGCGCGCTCGCGAGATCGCGCCGACGCACGCCGTGCATCCAGACCAGGCGCACGGCGATCTCGGCGTGCAGGCGATCGTGACGCGCGGCGACGGCCTCCAGCGCTCCAGCCTCGAGCGTGGCCGCGGCCGCGTCGTAGCGGCCGTGCGCCTCCTCGACCAGCGCGCGCAAGACCAGCGCCTCGGCCAGCGGACCCGGAGCGGCGAGGGTCCGGGCGCGCTCGATCAATTGATCCGCGGCGAGCTCGAGCTCGCGCGCGTGGCCAGCCCGCGCCTGCGTGGTGCGACGCAGCACCTCCTGTCGCAGCGGCTCGACGGCGTCGGGGCTGTGCGTGTCGGCCAGCGAGGCCTCGCGACCCAGGCTCTCGAGATCGTCGCAGCTGGCGATCGGCGTGAGCCGATCGACGGCGTCGAGGGCCGCGAGCACGGTCTCACGATCGGCGCTGACCAAGAGCTCGGTGAGGCCGCCGAGCTCGGCGCGACGGCGAGCGAGGCAAGCGTCGCGTAGCGACGCGAGCTCGGGCGAGAGCGTGACGCTGCCGAGTCGTCCGCGGCAGCTCTGCTCGCGGCTGGTCACCCACGCGCGCGCGTAGTCGTCGATGCGCGGCTCGAGTCGCTGCCAGACCTCGTCGGCGTTGGCGAGCTCGAGCTTGGCGAAGGCCGTGCGTGCGGCCGCGCGCAGCGACGGATCCCAGACGCCACGCAGCTCGGCCTCGGCCTCGGCGCAGCGATCGTGCGCGAGCGTGTCGAGACTCGCGAGCGTGAGCGCCGAGGAAGCGAGCGCGAGCGTGAGACCGGCGGCGACCAACAGCCTGCGCTTGCGTCGAGCGGGGCTGGCCGCGAGCGTGCGGACGACCGCGCGCATCGACGGGAACCGGGCGGCCGGATCGAGCGCGAGCCCGCGACGCAGGATCGGCCGCAGCCAGCTCGGCAAGCTCCGCTCGCCGCTCGCTCGCTCGCCGTCGAGCATGCGCGCGAGCAGCTGCTCGACGCTCACGCCCGGACGATCGGCGCCGAACGGGTGCGCGCCGGTCAGCGCCTCGTGCAGCGCGACGAAGAAGCTGAACTGATCGCTGCGCGCGTCGAACGAGCGCTCGCGCAGCTGCTCGGGGGCCATGTATGCGGGCGTGCCCATCAGCGTGCTGTGCCGGGCGCCCGCGCTCGCACGCTCGTCCGCGACGATCCGCTCGACCGTGCGCGCGAGCCCGAAGTCGACCACGCGTCCGCGCAGCTCGGCCCCCTGCCCGCACACCAGCACGTTCTCGGGCTTGAAGTCGCGGTGGATGACGCCGGCCTCGTGCGCAGCCGCGAGCCCGCGGCCGACCTGCACGAACACGTCGAGGATCGCCTCGAGCGACGGTCGCTCGCGCAGCCACGCGCGCAGCGTGACGCCGTCGATGTACTCCATCGCGACGAAGATGCCGTCGTCGAATTCGCCGACCTCGTAGATCGCAACCACGTTGGGGTGTGCGAGCCGGGCCGCCGCTCGAGCCTCGCGCAGCAACCACGTGCGCTCGTCGGCGTCGAGCCGCGCGTCGGCTCGCAGGAGCTTCAGCGCGAGCTTGCGATCGAGCACCGGATCGTACGCCGCGAACACATCCCCAGTCCCGCCGCGACCGATCCGCTCGAGCAGCGTGAAGCGATCGATCTTGGCCGGACCGAGGTGCGCATGGCCGAACAGTCGCCCGGCGACCAGCGCTTCGATCAACGCGTCCTCGGCATGAGGACGCGCGGCCGCCAGCTGATCGCCGAGCTCGCCCGTGTCACCCACCGGGGCGGGATGGTAGCATCGACCGGCGGTAGCGATGAGCGCGACGGCATCCGATCTCGAGCTCCTCGACGCCTGGCGAAGCGGCGACGGCCGCAGCGGCGAGCTGCTGTTTCGCCGCTACTTCGGCCAGCTCAACCGCTTTTTTCACAACAAGACCGACTCCGGTATCGAGGATCTGATCCAAAACACCTTCCTCGCGTGCATCGAGGGCCGCGACCGCTTTCGTGCGGCGTCGAGCTTTCGCACCTATCTGTTTGGGATCGCCCACAACGTCCTGTGCGAGCACTACCGTCGGATCGCGCGGACGGCCGACTTCGAGCACACCTCGGTCGTCGATCTCGGCGCCTCGCCGACCGGGCCGCTGACGCGACGCGACGAGCATGCCGTGCTGCTGCGCGCGCTTCGATCGATCCCGCTCGACTACCAAGTCATGCTCGAGCTCGCGTACTGGGAGGGCATGAAGGGGCCGGAGATCGCCGAGATCCTGGCGATCCCCAGCAACACCGTGCGCAGTCGACTTTCGCGTGCTCGCGCCGCCCTGCGCGAGGCCCTCGAGCGGGTTGCGAGCACGCCTGCGCTGCTGCGCTCGACGCTCGCCGATCTCGACGGCTGGGCGCGCTCGATCCGGGCCGAGCTCGAGCCGGCGGCGGCCGGCTGACGATTTTCAAAATTTCTCCGGATCACTCGGCGGCGCTTCGACACCACCGCCGCCGACGTGCAATCACCGAACTCTTCTCCACGCGAGCCACTGATCACCCCGTCGGCCGATGGGGTCCAACCCGAGCACCGCTGCCAGTGGTGGTACTGGAGCGGGCAGCTGTCCACGCGAGCTGGCCGACGCTACGGCTTTCAGCTCGCGTTCTTTGCCGCCGAGGCGATGCGCGGCGTGCTGTGGGGGCAGATGGCTCACTGGGCGCTGGTCGACGTCGACGGCGGTCGGTTTGCGAGCGGCAGTCGAGTGTGGCTCGGTGCGCCGCGTCGCATCGAGGGTCGCTTCGCGCTCGAGAGCCCGCGCGGCGAGGTCTCGGCGTTCGGCGGTGACGGCCGCGATCGCGTGCAGCTCGAGCTCGGTGAGCTGAGCCTGGATCTGCACGCGCGAGGAGGCCCCGTGGTGCCGCACTACGACGGTCGCGCCCACGCGTACGCGTTCGGTGGCTACACCTTCTATTACTCGCGGCCGCGCATGCTCGGGAGCGGGCAGCTGCGCCGCGGATCGCTGCGCGAGGAAGTCGAGGGTGAGGTGTGGTTCGACCGGCAATACGGCGAGCTGTCGTGCGCGCTGCTCGAGGGCTGGCAGTGGCTCTCGATCCACCTCGACGATGGCGGCCAGATCATGGTGTTCGCGTTCAACCGCGAGCACGGCGAGCGCTTCGCCTCGCTCACCGACGCGAGCGGCCACACGCGCTGGCTCGGGCCCGCCGAGTTCCAGCTGGCGGCGCTCGAGCACTGGCGAAGCCCGCGATCGGGCGTCGAGTATCCGTGCGCATGGCGGCTGCAGACCGACGCGCACGAGCTCGAGGTCCGGACCGGCGTGCTCGCGCAAGAGATGAACGGGCGCGGCTGGTGGGGACCGGTCTACTGGGAGGGCGCGTGCGAGGTCTCCGGGAGCCACCGCGGACGAGCGTACGTGGAGCTGCTCGGATCGCTGGGTGACGGGCTCGCTCGCGCGGTTCGTCCGGATCGCCGCGATCGACTCGCTCGCGCGCTCCGACATCCGACCGTCGCGCTCGCGCTCGCGACCGGGGTTGGTCGCGCGTCCGGACTGCTCGCGCGCGTGCGACCGAGCTTCCCTGCGGTCGAGCTGGAGGAGCCGTCGAGCACCCTGCACTCGTTCCTGCGCCGCAACCGTGCCCATGACCCCGAACCAGCGACGACCTGGCGTCGCGCTGCAGGCTGACGCGATGACGATCCCCTACGTGACCCGCGACGACGAGCAGACCTTCGCGCCGCCGTACGTGCAGGCCGGCTGCGCGCTGCATGGCTTCGCGCTGCCGGCCGAGCGCGCGCGCCTGCAGGCGCTCGTCGATCGCTACCTGGTCTTGCCCAGCGAGGGCCGTGTGCCGGCGGTGGTCGAGGCCGACGCGGTGCTGCTCTACTTCTGCGACTTCGCCCGCTCGCACTCGGCCGATGTCATCGACGCGCGCCGAGGCTGGCTGGGCGAGCGCGAGTGCGGCGTGTGGGTGCCGATCCGCCGGCCCGGCGTCCGCACGCCGAGCTTCTTCGTGCACACGATGATCGTCGATAGCGGTCCGGCGATGTGCTCGGGTCGCGAGGTGCTCGGGTTTCCCAAGCAGATCGGCTCGATCGAGGTCGCCCGCGATCCCGAGCGCGCCTCCACGCTCGCCGCCGACACGCTGGTGTGCGGTGATGGACGTGCGGACGCGGGTCGCTGGCGACCGCTGGTCGAGCTCGAGCGGGTCGAGCCTGCAGGCGACGAACGAGGCGAGCGGCTCGGCGCGCTGTTCGAGGCGCTCGGGCTCGCGCTCGCGCAGGGTCGCGAGCTGCTCGGCGGCGGCGCGCTGGCGGCTGCTCGCGGCGAGCTCGAGTTCGTCAACCTCAAGCAGTTTCGCGACGCCGCCGATCCGAGGCTCGCCTGCTATCGCGCGATCGTTCGCTCGCGCGCGCGGCTGCTCGGCGTGCAGCGTGTGGCCGCGACGCCGAGCTACGCGTACCGGCTCAGCCCGCGCGCGAGCGAGCGGCTCGGCGTGCCGGAGTCCGGCCGCACGCGCGGGCTGTTCTGTGAATTCGACTTCGAGCTGGGGCTCGGTGAGGTGCTGTCATGACCAAGCAGAAGATCGCGATCCTGGGCGGCGGCGTCGGAGCCATGACCGCCGCGTGGGCGCTGAGCGAGACGCCTGCGCTGCGCGAGCGCTTCGAGATCACCGTCCATCAGCTCGGCTGGCGGCTGGGCGGCAAGGGGGCGAGCGGACGCAACGCGGAGCACGGCCAGCGCATCGAGGAGCACGGTCTGCACGTGTGGCTCGGCTGGTATCGCAACGCGTTTTCGCTGCTGCGTCGCTGCTACGAAGAGCTCGACCGACCGCCCGAGGCTCCGCTCGCGCGCATCGAGCAGGCCTTCGTCGCGCACGACTATGTCGGGGTCGCCCACGGCGCGAGCAGCCACGCGCGGAGCTTCTGGATGCTCGAGTTCCCGCGCAACGATCGAGCGATCGGCGACGACGAGCCTGCGCAGCTGCGGGCCGGGCTGGAGATCACGCTGCGGCTGATCGCCCGGCACCTCCGCGCGTCGCTGCTGCGTCCGGTCGAGCCCGGCGAGCACCCCGACGATCGCACGCGCGCGTGGCTGCGGCCGGGCGTGCTGCTGGGGCTCGCCGGCAAGGCCCGTCGGCTCGCGCTCGCGCGCACGCTCGCGCTGCTCGACGAGCTGGCCGCGAGTCGCAATCCGGCAGGCGTGGCCACCGAGCTGCTCGATCGTCTGCGTCCGCGTCTGGCCACGATCGCGGCGCATGTCGGCGACGCCGAGCAGGAGCTCGACGGCCTGCTCATGCTGCTCGACTTTTGCACGGCGACCTTGCGCGGGCTGGTGCGTGATCGTGCCCTGCTGTTCGGTCTCGACGCGCTCGACGGCTGGGAGCTGCGCGAGTGGTTGCGTCGCCACGGCGCGCGGCCGTCGACCGTCGACGCGCCGTTCATCAAGGCCTGGTACGACCTCGCGTTCGCGTACGAGCAGGGCGACACCACGCGGCCCAACTTCGCTGCGGGTGCGGCCCTGCGAGCGATCCTCCGCACCTCGCTCAGCTACGATGGCGCGATCTTCTGGAAGATGAAGGCGGGCATGGGCGACGTGGTCTTCGCTCCGATCTACGAGGTGCTGCGCCGCCGAGGCGTGCGCTTCGAATTCTTCCATCGCGTCGACGCGCTCGAGGTCGAGCCGGTCGAGCATCCGAGCACGACCGCCAAGCACCGCGTAGCCCGAGTGCGCATGACCGTGCAGGCGACCCCGAAGTCGGGCGAGTACAACCCGCTCGTCGACGTCGGGGGCCTGCCCTGCTGGCCGAGCGCGCCGCTGCTCGATCAGCTGGCCGAGGGCCCAGCGCTCGCAGGCATCGACCTCGAGTGTCCGTGGAGCTCGTGGCCCGGCGTGGGCCAGCGCGTGCTCGAGCGCGGGCGCGACTTCGACATCGTGATCTTCGGCATCTCCCTCGGCGCCGTCGCGCAGCTGTGTCCGGGGCTGATCGAGCGCGATCCAGCGTGGAAGCGGATGGTCGATCAGGTCGCCACGGTCGCTACTCAAGCCGTGCAGCTGTGGATGGAGCCGAGCCTCGACGAGCTCGGCTGGCGGCAGCCGAGCCCGATCCTCGACGCCTACGAAGACCCCTTCAACACCTGGGCGGACATGTCCTTCTTGCTCGAGCGCGAGCGCTGGGAGCACCAACCACCGCCGCGCTCGCTCGCGTACTTGCTCGGGCCGCTGCACGAACACGAGCCACCGCCCGAGTTCGGCCCTGCGGCGGACGGCTTTCAGGCCCGCCAAGTCGACGCCGTGCGTGCACGAGCGCGACGCTGGCTCGATCGCGCGGGCCCAGGTCTATGGCCCGCGACCGCGCGCGGCGGCGGCTATCCGAGCTTCGACGCGAGCGTGGTCTGCAGCGAGTACGCGCGCGCCAACGTGGCCGGCAGCGAGCGCTACGTCCAGTCGCTGCGCGGGACCACTCGGCACCGCTTGTTCACCGAGCGCTGCGGCGTCGAGGGGCTCTACCCGGTCGGCGATTGGCTCAACACCGGCATCAACTCCGGCGACGTCGAGGCCGCGACGATCAGCGGGCTGCAAGCGGCGCGGGCGATCCTCGGGCACGCGCAGCCGATCGTCGGCGAAGGCGACGGCTGGGCCCGGCACCAGGTCGATCGCCAC
>DATLLB010000297.1:0-3938 GCA_035538075.1 Enhygromyxa sp. | reverse complement strand
GGCCGGCCCACGCGGTGCCGGCCAAGCTGGTCGACTTTCTGGCCGTGCGTCTGCTGCTCGAGCGCTCGGCCTGCGAGGGCTCGGCCAGGATCGCCTCGCGCTGGCGCAGCTGTGCGGGCTCGATGGCGCGGCGGTGGCCAGCCTCGACGGCGAGCAGCTCGGCGCGCTCGAGCGCGAGCTGTTCGAGTTCGACAACCTCGCGCGGCGCGAGCTCCTGCACCTCGCCTACGAGCGTCACCTTCGGCAGCGCTACTACGACGCGGTGCTCCAGCACGAGCCCACGCCGACGCCGAGCGAGCCGCTGTTTCAGGCGATCTTCTGCCTCGACGATCGCGAGGAGTCGATCCGTCGACACCTCGAGGAGCTCGAGCCGCGCTGCGAGACCTTTGGTCTGGCTGGCTTCTACGGGGTCGCGATGTACTTTCGCGGAGCCGAGGACGCGCACCCGCGACCGCTGTGTCCGGTCGTGATCACGCCGCAGCACTACGTCGCCGAGCGCCTGCTCGAGGCCGACAGCGCGCGCGCCCGCCTGCGAGCGTGGCGACGACGCGGGCTCGGGCTGGTCGACAAGAACATCCACCTCGGCAGCCACACGATGGTCCGCGGCGCGATCCTGATGGCGGTGCTCGGGACGCTCTCGCTGATCCCGTTGGTCCTGCGCGTGGTGTTCCCGTGGCTCGAGAACCGCGTGGCCAAGCTCGGCGCCGAGTCGCCCACGCGGCTCGAGCTCGATCGTGAGCCGGGTGAGCCGCCGATTGGGCGCTTCGCCGGCTTCACCACCGACGAGAAGGTTGCGATCGTCCGCGCGCAGCTCGACAACATCGGCCTGCGGCGCATGGCCCCGCTGGTGTTCAGCCTCGGTCACGGTTCCTTCAGCCTCAACAACCCGCACGCGTCGGCCTACGACTGTGGCGCGTGTGCGGGCGGACGGGGCGGGCCCAACGGTCGAGCGTTCGCGCAGATGGCCAACGATCCCGAGGTCCGAGCGCAGCTGGTCGCGCTCGGCCGGCCGATCCCCGAGGGCACGTGGTTCGTCGGTGGCTTTCGCAACTCGACCGACAGCTCGCTGACCTTCTATGATCTCGATCGCGTGCCCGAGAGTCACCGCGCCGCGCTCGAGCAAGCGCTGAAGCTGTTCGAGCACGCCCGGCGTCGCGACGCGCACGAGCGATGCCGCCGCTTCGAGCTCGCGCGGCTGGGCTGGTCGTCACAGGCCGCGCTGCGCCACGTCGAATCGCGCGCGGCCGACATGGCGCAGCCGCGGGCCGAGTGCGGGCACGCCACCAACGCGCTCTGCTTCGTCGGTCGACGAGCTCGCCTGCGTGGCCTGTTCCTCGATCGTCGCTGCTTCCTGAGCTCCTACGATCCAACCGCCGACGACGACGGACGGATCCTCGCGGGCGTGCTCAATGCCGTGGTCCCGGTCGTGGCCGGCATCAACCTCGAGTACTACTTCTCTTACGTCGATCCGCGTCGCTACGGCTCGGGCACCAAGCTGCCGCACAACGTCAACGGTCTGCTCGGGGTGATGGACGGGGCGCAGAGCGACCTGCGGACCGGGCTGCCCTGGCAGATGGTCGAGATCCACGAGCCGGTGCGGACGTCGTTGATGGTCGAGTGCACGCCCGAGCTGCTCGCACGGGTGATCGCCGAGAGCCCCACGCTCACGCGCCTGGTCGAGCACCGCTGGGTGTACCTCGCGTGCCTCGATCCTCGCGAGGGGCCCGCGTCGCGACGGGTGTGGGAGCACGGGCCCGACGGCTTCACCGAGCAGACGGCCGAGCGCGCGCTGGCGACCGTGCGCGGCAACTCGCGGACCGTCTACCAGGGCAAGCGCGGACACCTGCCGTTCACGCGCATCCTGCCGAGCGAGCCGGAGGTGCGGCGGACGTGAGCGCCGCGGCGTCGATGGTCAACGCGGCCCTGATCGTGATCCTCGCGGCGCCGCTGTGTCTGCTCGCGATCCTCGGGGTCTCGAGCCTGCTCGGGCGTCCGCTGCCCGAGCCGCAGATCGGCCGGCTCACCCGGGTGTTCACGCTGGTCGCCTTCGTCGCGGCTGCGATCGCGTTCGTGGTGCACACGCTCTCGGGCGCGGGTCCGCGGATCGTCTCGTTCGGCCTGTGGTTTGGCGCGCACGGTCACGGCTTCGCGCTCGACTTCCTGGTCGACGGCGTCGCGCTCGGCTTCCTGACGCTGGCGCTGGCGCTGTGCGGCGTGGATGCAGCGTTCTCGTACCGCTATCTCCACCGCGAGCCCGGCTTCAACCGCTACTTCGTGCTCTACGCGTTGTTCGCGAGCGGCATCACGCTGATCGCCCTGGCCGGCAGCATCGAGGTGTTGTTCGCCGGCTGGGAATTTCTCGGGCTCAGCTCGGCCTTGCTGATCGGCTTCTTCCACGAGCGGCGGGCTCCGGTCGGCAACGCCTTGCGGGTGTTCGCCGTCTATCGGCTGAGCGACGCGGCGATGCTCGCGGCTGCCGTGCTCATGCACCACTGGACGGGCGCCGGCACGCTCACGCAATTGTTCTACGGCGGCAGCACCGGCTCGGCCTCGCTCGACGCCAGCCAGGCGACCGCGATCGCGCTGCTCCTGTTGATCGCGGTGGTCGGCAAGAGCGGGCTGCTGCCGCTGTCGGGTTGGCTGCCGCGCGCGATGGAGGGACCGACCTCGTCGAGCGCCGTGTTCTACGGCTCGCTGTCGATCCACGCCGGCTGCTTCCTGCTGCTGCGCGCCGAGCCGCTGTTCGAGCACGCCCCGTTGGCGCGCGCGCTGGTGATCGCGGCCGGCGTGGCCACGGCCCTGCATGCGACCCTGAGCGCGCGCGTGCAGACCGACGTGAAGTCGGCGCTGACCTACGCGGCGCTGACCCAGGTCGGCGTGATCGTGGTCGAGATCGGGCTCGGCTTCACCACGCTCGCGTTCGTGCACATGATCGGCCACGCCTGCTATCGGCTGCTGCAATTTCTCAGCGCGCCGAACATCCTGCACGACCTGCACGAGCTCGAGAACGCGCTGGGCGAGCATGTCGACGCCGCGCGCCGGCCCGCGAAGGCTCGAGCGCCGCGTTGGCTGTACCTCACGGCCGTCGAGCGCGGGTTCTTGGACGCGCTGATCGATCGCGTGGTGGTGCGGCCCTTCGTGGTGATTGCCAGCGCGCTCGATCGCTTCGATCGCTTCTTGTGTGGGCCGGAGGGCCGCGACCGTGGCTGAGCTGCTGGTGTGGCTGCTCGGGGTCGTCGGGGCCCCGCTCGCGGTCGTGATCGCTTCGTGGTCGGCGCTCGAGCTCGAGCGCCTGCGCCGGTTCGCGGTCGCGTGCGCAATGCTGCTCGTGGCGGTCGCGTCGTTGCCCATGTTCGTGTCGAGCCTGGCCGACGTCGCGCTGGCGTGGCCGGGCGTGCTCGCGTCGTGGGGGCTGTTCGGCCCGAGCCTGGTCCGCACCGACGCGCTGTCCGAGGTGTTGATCCCAATGGTCGCGGTGCTGTGGCTGATGAGCAACGCCGTGACCCCGCGCAGCCGGCTCGATCGCAACGGCATTCGTCGCACGGCGAGCGCCACCGCGCTGGTGCTGCTGGCGTTCGCGAGCGAGAGCCCGATCGTGCTCGCGCTGCTGTGGATCGGCTCGTGCGTGCCGTACCTGCGGGCTCTGGCCGCGCCCGAGCACCGTCGCGCCCGGC
Source organism: Enhygromyxa sp. (assembly GCA_035538075.1). GTDB lineage: Bacteria > Myxococcota_A > Polyangia > Nannocystales > Nannocystaceae > Plesiocystis. Next base: position 264 of record DATLLB010000297.1, on the reverse strand, counting down.
GTGTCGCGAGCGTCTACCTCGGCGCGTCGATGGTGCTGTTCGTGCTCGGCGTCGCGCTCAGCTACTCGGGCGTCGAAGGTCCGCTGTCGCGGATCGGCATGCTGCTGCTGCTCGTCGCCGCGTTGATCCGCAAGGGCGTGTTCCCGTTCCACGCATGGATCCCCGAGGTGTTCGAGCGTGGCCGGCTGGGTCCGGCGGTGCTGCTCACGACCCCGCAGATCGGCGCGTACGTGACCGCAGTCTTGATCGTCCCGCGTGCGGCCC
>DATLLB010000296.1:0-15524 GCA_035538075.1 Enhygromyxa sp. | reverse complement strand
GGCCAGCCCGGCCAGCAACGCGAGCGCGACGTCCACGGCCCGCGCGGGCGTCCACGGCTGGCCGAGCAGGGCGGCGAGCGGCTGGCCCTCGATCAATTCCATCACCAGGTACGGCGCCCCGTCGAAGCTGCCGACGTCCATGACCCGCACGCAGTTCGGGTGATCGAGGCGCGCGAGGATCTTCGCCTCGCGGCTCAGTCGCTTGGCCGCGTCAGCGTCGACGTCAGCGCGCAGCAGCTTGATCGCCACGTCGTGATCGAGGCCGAGGTGGCGAGCGCGGTACACCGATCCGAACCCGCCAGTCCCGAGCAGCCCATCGAGTCGATAGCGGTTGTCGATGAGCTGCATCGGGGGCGTGACTCGGCGGACGGGGCCATGCGATGCTCGTACAAATGGACGAGCGCCATCGCGAGCGGGAGCTACTTCTGGCCTGGCGCGATGGCGACCGCAAGGCTGGCAGCGAGCTGATCCGCAGCCATGCGGCGCTCATGCATCGCTTTTTTGCCAACAAGGTCGCGCGGCCGGAGCTGATCGAGGAGCTCGCCCAGCGGACCTTCGCCGCGTGCGTGAGCGGGGTCGACCGCTTCCGCGGCGACTCGAATTTCCGTACTTGGCTGTTCGCCATCGCCAACAACGTGCTGCGCGAGTTTTACCGCGAGAGCCGGCGCGACCAGAACCTCGACTTCGGGACCGTCTCGATCGAGGACTCGAGCGGCGGTCAGAGCTCGGTGCTGGTGTCGACGCAGGAGCAGCGGCGGCTGCTGGCTGCGCTGCGGCGCATCCCGATCGACTCGCAGGTGGTGCTCGAGCTCTACTACTGGGAGGAGCTGTCGGCGGTCGAGCTGGCCGAGGTGTTTGGGATCCCGGTCGGCACCGTGCGTGGGCGCATCCGCAAGGCCAAGCTCGATCTGCGCGCGGTGCTCGACACGATGGAGCGCACAAACGAGCGCCCACCGACGACCGAGGCCCAGCTCGACGACTGGGCTCGACAGATCCGCGCGCAGCTCGACTAGCTCGCATTCGCGCAGAAAAAAACTCCGCAACTTTCGATGATCGCTGCGGCGGGTCGCTTCACGACACGGCGTGCTCGGGCCAACGACGGCTCGACCAGCCTCGCGGAGTACCCCCATGACCAGCATTGATTCTCTCGTTCGTCCCTCGTTCCTCACCCTCGGCTTGCTCAGCCTGTCCTCGCTCGCGTGCGTGTTGGTTGGCAGCGACGAAGAGAGTGGAGGTACCGAGAGCGAGACCGGCGACAGCAACGACAGCAACGACACCACCGAGACCGACGACCAGACCGACGACGACACCACCGACGAGACCGACACCGACGGCGAGCCGATCTGTCCTGGCTCGGAGCAGCACTGCACGATGGCCGAGTCGCACTGCGGCCCGGACGGCACGCTCGAGATCTGCCAGTACGTCGCCGAGATGGACTGCATCGCCCACTTCTCGGTCGACTGCGAGGACGCGGTCGGACCGGGCTCGATGTGCGAGACGCAAGACGCGACCATGGCTGGCTGCACGGCCGCTCCGGCTCCGACGGCGATGGTCCGCTTCCTCAACCTCTCCGACGGATACGCCGTGCGCTTCCGCGTCGGCGGTCAGGAGGTCCCCGGCGTCGAGCTGCAGTTCGGACAGTCGGCTCACTACGTGGAGCTGCCCGCCGGCGTCGACGTGAACGTCGAGACGCTCGGCCTCGAGGGCAACGTGGTCTCGAGCTCGGTCTACCCGGAGTTCGTGGCCGGACACAAATACACGGTCGCGTCGATGGGGCTCGGCCACTGGCCCGACACCTGGGTGAGCCCCGATCAGCATGTCGACGCGGTCGACGTGCCCGCCGATCACACCCGCCTCACGCTCGTCAACGCCACGCCCGATCTCGACAACGGCATCTACGCGCAGCTCGTCTACGACAACGAGTACTTCATCGACTTCTACGAGGCCCACGGACAGACGCTGCTCGAGTACGTGCAGCAGGTCACCGTCGACGCGCCGCTGCCGAACGTCGAGCAATCGGAGTTCATGGCCCTCGCCGCGCAGTGGGGGGTCCCGGCCGTGTACTCGCAGTACTGGCAGGGCGCCGCGCTCGTGCAGGTCGCCAACAACGAGTCGCTGTACGTGTTCTTGACCTGCACGGGCGAGTGCAGCAGCGACGAGGATCGCTTCTTGGTCGGCGTGCTCGAGGACAGCTCGACCTTCACCGTCGATCTGTTGCAGTGAGCTCGCGCCACCGTCAATCGGCGGGCAGGGGGTGAGGGCCCCGCGACGGGCTTTGCCCGGCGTGGGAGCGGGACCGGCTACGGTCCCGCTATCAAACCAGCACGCGATCGCCTCGCATCGAGAAGACCTCCAGCGTCATCTCGGGCAGCACCAACACCGCGCAGGTCGGCCCGAGCGGGCAGCGACCCTGAGTGATCGAGCCGGGATTGCACAGCCAGTGATGCGCCCAGCGAAAGCGCATCGGGATGTGCGTGTGACCGAGCAGAACCACGTCCGGGTCGGCGCGTCGCAGCGCTCGACGCATGCACTTGGGCACGTCGCCCGGACGAATGCCGGGGTAGCCCTCGGCCAGCGAGGCGTGGGCCAGCGCGATCAGCTTGCCGGCCCACGTGTAGTGCCGCGCTCGCGGCAGCGCCTCGAGCCACGCGATCGTGTCCCACGACATGCCGCGGTCACGCGGCTCGAGCTGCGCGTGGCGGACTGCGTCGAGGTCATGGTTGCCCTGCACGGTCGGGATGTGCAGGCGGTCGAGCAGCTCGACGACGGCGTCGGGCTGTGGACCTTTCTGGACCACGTCGCCGAGGCAGACCACGTTGTCGGCGCCTGCGGCTTCGAGGATTGTCAATGCGCGATCGAGGTGATCGAGGTGGGCGTGAACATCGGAGATGACGCCGACCCGCATGCTGGGCCGACGCCGAGACTGGTGAGACATGACGATGAACCTTTGGGACCAAGGTCCCGAGCTGGCTCGACCTGAACCACGGGCGAGCGTCGCGGCTCGCCTGGGCGAGCGCAGTGACGACAGCGAAATCGCAGCTCAGCGGTGCATCGGACGACTCGGCGGCAAGACTGGCACGCCCAGCTGCGGGCGGCAAGCTGTGGTCGCGCGAGAAAGTTCGTCATCGAGCCGCGGATCGGCGCCAAGGGTCTTGGCAGCACCGAGGCATTTTCGATGAGCGCCCAACCCCGCCCGACCACCTTCACGCTTGCCGCTGGCTTGATCGCCTTGCCGCTGTCCCTCACCGCCTGCGAGGCCGCCGAAGACCTCGACCAGGTCGACGCGAGCACCGATGCGTCCGCAGAACCAGACGACAGCTTCCGCGCCGAAGTCTGGGATCCCAAGGAGATCAACCCGGCGCTGTGTCAGGAGGGCGAGCCGTCGCGGCCCCCGGTGAATGGCCAGTGCGAGATTGAGCTCTATCTCAACAAGGTCACCATGGTCACGGGGCAGGGCGCATCGGAGAGCCGCGCCGAGCTCTCGGCGGTCGTGACCGCGGTCGCGCCCAACGGCTCGCAGACCGTCGTGATCGTGCCCGAGAAGAAGTACAACGCCGGCGAGGACAAGTCGCACAGGGCCTCGCTGGGCACCTATACCGTCCAGACCGGCAATCAAAAGAACATCCAGGTCTGTGCGACCTTCACCGAAGACGACGATGGCGGCGTCAATGGTCAAGACGACGTCGGCAGCGATTGCACGAACGTGCAGCTCAGCTGTGATCCCGTCGATGGTCAGCCGACCTTTCATCCGATCGTCGGCCCGGCGGCGCTGTGCGGGCCCAACCAGTGCAACGGCAGCGCTTCGGCCACGCTCGAGGTCATGCGTGCCGACGCGGACTACGACAACGTGCCCAACGCCGACGACTTCACGCCCGAGCCCTGCGACGAGCTCGAGAAGGCCACCAACGGGATCGCGCTGGTGCTCTACTTCCACTACGACGATACGGCCTACAATCGGCTCGCGCAGTCGCTCGGCGTCGATCTGTCAAAGAACTACGGCGCCTACGACTATGTCGCGCTGGTGATGGAGAACGCCGAGTCGAACTTCTGGAACATCGACGGCGCCGCGTTTCGTGACGCTGACGTCGTGTTCGAGCCCAGCCGCGACGGACTGCTCGAGGCCATGCGCCACGTGACCGCAAAGGGCTATCGCTTCGACGTCAAGACCCACGCGCGCGGGTTCGAGAACGGCACCGCCGACTCGGAGTTCACCGTCATCACCGGCGATCGCATCAGCGGCCAGTGGTTGGTCGACGCGACCGAGCCCGATCTGGTCGGCACGGCGCGCGGCGGCATTCCGATCGTCGCGCAGTGGGGCACGGCCGCCTTTCAGGATCGGCAGATGGACGCGTGGCACACGATCGGCGCGCTGACGGCCTCGGGGACCGTGCACATCAACTTCTATCCGAACGAGTGGGGTAACTACTGGGACAACTGGGTCGGTGGGATGACCTACGAAGACGCGGTCGACTTCAGCCGCACGCTCGGGGTCATCGCCGCGGCGGACTTCGAGATGGCGTCGCAGGGTGGCGGTCCGCCGTGGTTGTGTATCTATCCCTCCGCGATCGGCCAAAACGCCTGCGCCGAGGACTTCTTCAACGACGACGTGGGACCCAACCCCGCCGGCTACAACCTCGAGGACATCTACGATCACACGATCTCGGGCGCGAAGAACATGAAGGCGGCGTCGCAGCGCAACTTCATCGGCAACTTCACCACGACCTTCGGCGGCGGCGCGGCGGTCTGGCCTTAGGTGATCACGGATGCGCGATGACCAGCAGCGTCCCCGCGCGATCCCACGCGCACTCGAGCGCGAGCGCCTGATTGTCGGGATCGAGAGCCGCCAAGCTCTCGTCGAGGATCACCAGCTCGCCTCCTTGCAGCAGCGCGCGCGCGAGGAACAAGCGGCTGCGCTCACCATGCGAGAGCTGCCAGCCGCTCTCGCCGACGCTCTGCTGCATGCCGGCAGGCATGCGCTCGAGCAGCGGGCCGAGGCCGAGCTGCTCGCACACCGCGATCGCGAGCTGGACGTCCTCGATGCGCGGCGGCCAGCGACGACCCATGAGCAGGTTGAACATGAAGGTGTTGGCCAGCACGTGGTTCTCGTGGAACTGCGGTGCCGCGGCCACGCGCTCGCGCCAGCCCTGCTCGCCGAGCGAAGGACGATCGAGGCCGTCGAGCAGCAGCAGGCCGCCGTCGGGCTGGCGCAGGCCGGTGAGCAGGGCGGCGAGCGTCGACTTGCCGCCGCCCGAGGGGCCCTCGAGGAGGATCCGCTCGCCAGCGTGAATGCGGAGCTCGACGCCGCGCAGGATCGGCTGCTCGCGTCGCGCGTGGCGGTAGACCAGCTCGCGCGCCTCGATGATCGGGGCGCTCTCGTCTGCAGTGCGAGCCAGGGATCCAGCAGGCTCGGCGCGGACGTGGCGGGCTCGCGTGTGCTCGACTCGGGTCGCGGCGTCGACCAACGGGCTGACCTCGCGCCACGCGATCAAGAGATCCGCGAGCGCGCCCAGACCTCCGGCCAAGCTCGCAAACGCAGCCTGACCGAGCAGCACTCCGCCGAACGCGAGCGCGAGCGTGGCGGTGGTCGGGGTCTCGACCACCAGCACCGGCCACATGCCGAGCACCGCGAGCAACGTCCAGCCACGCGGCGCGAGCACGTCGAGGCTGGCGCCGAGTCGATCCATGACGCGCGAGTGGGCGAGGTAGCCAGCGGTGGCCGCGTCCTCGCGCTCGTGCCAGCGCTCGACCGGCTCCTGGGCGAGCCGCGTGGTGTGGCCGACCATGCGCTCGACCAGCGCGTGCGTCATGTTCAGCCGCGCGCGCGCCCAGCCGATCCGACGCTGCGTGTATCGCCAAGCGAGCAGGGCGATCACGACCACCCAGACCAGCAGCAAGATCGCGAGCAAGCCACCCCCGGCGCCGCGGGTCAGCACCCAGCCGGCCATCGCGAGATCGATCAACGCGGTCGCGCCGATCAGGCCGGTCGAGATCGCCAGCGACTCGACGGCCTCCGACTCGATCACCAGCGCGAGCAAGCGGCCGATCCCGCGGCTGCGCAGCTCGTCGGGATCGAGCGCGAGCACGCCGGCCAGCAGCCGGCGCTTGAGCACCGCGCCGATCCGCAGCGCGGCCGCGCCCGCTTGCCAGTACTGCAGGGCCCGCAGCGGCACGATGCTGAGCAGCACCAGCGCCCACGCGAGCAGCCAGCCGAAGTCGCTGCGACCCTGCAGCACGCCGCGGCCGATCAGCCACCACGCGACCAGCAGCAGCAGGTGATGGGCGAGGTGAGCAGCGATCGTGAGCGCGAGCGAGCGAGGCACTCGCTCACCTCGCAGCTGTCGCGCGAGCGGTGCCTCGGGGGGCAGGCGCAGCTGCCAGATGCCCTCGATCGGCGCCATCGCGGCGCGGCGTCGCAGCAGCGCCTGCAGAGCTCGCTCGCGCCGCGCGGGCGGGATCTCGGCCGCGTTCAGGATCGCATCGCAGCCTTCCTTCAAGGGTGCGGTGATCGGCTCGGCCAAGCGCTGCGCCAGCTCGGCCACGGCTACGCGATGCCGCGCGAGATCGGGGCCGATCACACGCACGTGCGAGCGACCGCCACGCTCGAGCACCAGCACGCGACGGTCATCGCCGTCGCCGAGCAGCAGCAGGGCAGGTCCGAGCCGCGGCAGGCTGCGCTCGAGCTCGCCGAGCTCGACCTGGATTGGCTCGAGCTCGAGCCCCAGCTCGCCAGCGTGGTGCTCGAGCCAGCGGCCGAGCTGATCGCGGGTCGCTCGCACGTCGTCGGTCGGCTTGGGCGGCTCGGCGCCAGCGACCGCGTGGCGCTCGTCGGCCATCGGCGCGAGCGCGGCCAGCATCGCGCCGAGTCGATCGGTCGGCCAGCCAACCCGCTCGATCATCGCCGGCCCTCCTGCTCGTGCACTCGACCGACGCGGATCTGCAGGCGTCGCCAGTCCGCGCGGCCCCACAGCTGCTGATGGACCTCGCGCTCGCGCGCCAGCATGGCGGCGTAGTGACCGTCCTGCTCATCGGCGAGCGTGCGCGGCGGGCCGTCTTGCACGATCGTGCCGTTGTCGACCACGACCACGCGCGGGAAGTCGAGCGTCTCTTCGATGTCGTGCGTGATGCACAGCAAGGTCGCGCGCGGCCACAGCTCGCGCGTGCGCTCGAGCAGCGCGGCGCGACGCGAGCGATCGAGCCCGCGCAGCGGCTCGTCGAGGATCACCAGGCGCACGTCGGCCCGCAGCAGCGCGCGAGCCAGTCGCACGCGCTGACCCTCGCCACCGGACAGCAACCCACCGCCTTCACCGAGCGGCGTCTGCAGGCCGGCGGGCAAGTTGGCGACCAGGTCGAGCAGCTCGGCGTGGGCCAGCGTCACGCCGACGCGATCGAGCGCCTCGCTGCTCGAGCCGTAGAGCAGGTTGTCGAGCAGCGGCTCGTTCCACAGCGCGATCGCGGGATCGATCCACGCGGTCTGCCGGCGCAGCGCGGCGATGCGCTGGCCGTCGAGCGGCTGCCCGTCGATCGTGACCTCGCCCGCGGCCGCGCGGTGCCAGCCGAGCAACAGAGCGACCAGCGACGACTTGCCTGCGCCGGAGCGGCCGACGATCGCCACGTGCTCGCCCGGCTCGATGCGCAGCGAGACCTCGTCGAGCAGCGTGTGCCCGGCCGCGCGCACGCTGACCTGGTCCATCACGATGCGCACGCCGGCCTCGCGAGGCTCGGTGCTTGGCTGCTCGCTGGCCTCGGCTCCCGCGGCGACTCGCTCCTCGTCGGGAGCCCCGAGCGGCTCGAGCAATCGCAGCGCGCGACTGCGGTGACCGGGGTACTGGCGGATCAGCTGGGCGATGCGCTCGCCGAGCGCCGGCAGCCGCAGCGCCCAGTAGATCAGCAGCAGCATGGCCCCGAGCTCGCCCTCGGCGAGCGAGTGGCGAGCGACGATCGCGACCACCACGCCAAACCCCACCAGCGTCTGCAGAGTCTCGACCGCGACGGCGGTGCGCAGCAGATCCGCGCGGGCGCGCATCCACTCGACCAGCAGCTGCTCATGCTCGCGTCGCAGCGCTCGCCCGGCCCCGTGCGTGCGGATCGGCACCAGCCCCAGCAACGCGTCCAGCACCACGCGACCGAGCGCGCCGCCGTGCGTGCGAAAGCGAAGGTCCCGCTCGAACAAGCTGGGCAGCGCGAGCCCGCTGGTCGCGAGCAGGATCACCGCCCCGATCCCGGCAAACCACGCCCCGCCAGGATCGAGCCACGCGATCCCGGCCACCGTCAGGATCAACGAGGCGACCGCGAGCAGCAGCTGGGCGCCGAGCTTGGGCAGCTCTCGCAGGCGATGCATCGCGTGGATGCGCTCGGCCATGTCGGAGCTGAGTCGGCTGTGAAAGTAGCGAGGGCCGAGCCGCGGGACCTTGCTCAGGAACGCGACCCGCAAGCGCAGCTCCAGCCGGCGACCGATGCCGAGCACATGATCGGCGAGCGTGCCCTCGAGCAGCAGCAACAACATCGCGAAGCCGACCAGCGCCGCCCAGGCGACGATGCGCTCGCGGGTGAGCCCGAGCTCGACGCCAAGCTCGACCAGCCCGCGCAAGATCGCAGCCTCGAGCAGCACCCCGATCGCCGCCGCGATCACGGCCACACACGCCATCGCCACGCTCGCCCAGCCGTCGCGCAGCAGCAGCGACAACAGCTCGCGCGCAGGCTTGGGCGCGGGCTCGTTGCGCGCGTGGGCGAGATCGGGGGGCAGGGGAGGATCGTCCTCCTCGGGCTGGCGCTGGCCTCGAATGCACAGCAGCACCGCCCCGTGCAGCTGCACCATCGGCTCGGCCTCGGGGTCGTCGCTCGGCGGCAGCGCGCCGGCAGACCAGTAGCGCTCGGGGATCCACTGCTTCGCGGCGAGCGGGTCCGCTTCGGAGAGCGCTCGCTCGGTCAATGCCGCGATCGTGCGTGCAGCCTCGTCGCCTCGCACCACGGCAGCGCTCGCGATCAGATCGGCGGTCATGCGCACCGCCGCGTCGAGCGTAGACAGCGAGCGCGGGCTCGGGTCCGCGAGCGCCCGCTCGGTCAGCGCCTCGCAGCGCGCCGCGTCGCAGCCGAGCTCGCGCATGCGGCTGCGCAGCACATCGAGAAAATCGTCGCTGCCCGCCCACTCGCGCCAGTCGGCGGCCGGCACCGGCATGCCATGCAAATAGAGCTGCTCGAGGAACTTGCTCGCGCGCGTCCACACCCGCCCGCAGGCGGGATCCATCAGCTGCACCCAACCGAGCTGGGCTCGCCACACCACCACGAAGTGCGTGAGCCCATTCGGCTGATTGACGACCGCGAGCGCGGGCAGCAGCCCGGCCTCGCTGCGCAGCACGTGATCCACGGGGACCACCGTCTGCTCCGCCTCGAGTCCCAGCGCCCGCGCGACGTCCTCGAGCGTGTCGATCGAGGTGCCGTCGACGTCGGTCTGACACGCCTCGCGCAGTCGACCGTAGCTGACCGGCATGCCGAAGCCCGCCAGCAGACAGCCGAGCGAGGCCGGCCCGCAGTCCATCGCCGAGCTCTGCACGACCTCGGGAGCCAGCAGCGCGCGACGAGTCACTCGATCCCCCTGCCACCCGTCAGCTTGCGCCCGGCCGCGCGCAGCAGCAGCTCGGCCGGGCTCGCCTGCTCGACCTCGATCTCGATCGCGCCGGGCAGCCCATGCTCGAGGGTGATCGCCGGCGGCACCTCGTCGATGCGCAGCTCGACTCTGATCGTGCCCTGCCGCGGCTCGTTAGCGACGCGCGTGACCGTGGCCCGCACCGCGCCGAACTGCGTCCACGGAAACCCGGCCAGGCGCAGCGTCGCCGGCTGCCCGGCGGCCACCCGACCGATCGCGGCGGGCGAGAGCTCGGCGACGATCTCGAGCTCGCCCGACGGGATCACCACGCCGATCCGATCGCCGCGATCGAGCCACGAGCCGCGCTCGATCGCAGCCAGCTCGCCGACCACCCCGTCGATCGGCGCGCGCAGGCGGTGGCGCTCGAGCTGCTCCTCCAACTCGGCGATGCGTGCCCGCGCGGCGGCCTGCTCGACCTCCAGCTCGGCGATCTCACCCTCGATGCGCACGATCGCCGCCAGCTGAGCACGGCTGTCGCGGGTCAGCTCGATGCGCTGACGATCGCCGGCCGACTTCAGCTCGCGGGTCTCGGCGCGCAGCTGCTCGGAGGTCGCTCGATTGCGTCGAACCTCGCTGGCCGTGCCGACCTCGCTGTCGCGCAGCAGCTCGGCTTCGGCCAGCTCGGCCTCGGCCAGACGCGCGGCCGCCAGCGCCCGATCGACGCGCGCCCGGGCCTCGCTGGCCAGCGCACCCGCGGCTTGCTCGACCGCCTCCAACACCTCGCGCTCGGCCGCGATCTCGCGCTCGCGTCGGGTGATCACCTGCGCGAGCGAGGTCAGCTGCTCGCGCGCCAGCTCGAGCGCGACGGTGGTCTCGCGATCGTCGAGCTCGACCAGCACCTGGCCGGCCGCGACCGTGTCGCCGACCATCACCCGAACCGCGCGCACGCGACCGGCCAGCGCGAGCGACAGCTCGTGCCCACCCGCGGCCGCCTCGACCCGCGCGGCGTCGCTGACCTCGGTCACGGCCACCCGCGCCGCGATCAGCCACAGCGTCCACGCGCCCAGCAACAAGAGCGTCAGCAGACCCAGCGCTCGGGCACCACGACCGCCGTCGAGCTCGAGCGAGCGAAGCGTGTGCGCGAAGGGGCTCGACATCCCACGAACCTCCGACGAGTTACCACGAGCGACGCGAGAGCGTCTACGCTTGTCGTGTCACTGCTTGGCTTGCGTGGCTTTGAACTCGCGATGCTCGGCGACCAACGCCGAGACAAGTGCCGCGGTCGGTGCCTCGCTGGCCAGCGCACGCTCGAGCTGCGCCAGCGACTCGGCCGACGCTTCCTCGCAGCCCTTCAGCTGCTCGCGCACGCTCAAGCGCTCCTCTTCGAGCAACAGCGGCGCGGCGTCGTCGATCACCCGCGCCAGCTGCTCGCACGCCACACCCCGCGCGAGCACGGAGTTGGGCGCCGGCTCGAGCAGGTCCGCGACCATCTCGTAGATGCCGTGACGAAAGCGCAGCATGCCCTTCAGCCGCGAAGCTTCGCTCCGCAAGGCGATCGCATCGGCCTCGGTGGCGGCGGTCGTCAGCGGTAGCTTGGTGGTCACGGCCAGCAACGCCGCCGACAGCATCAGGTGCTCGCGCTCGAGCTCCGGCTGCTTGGCCACCCGGTCGCCGTAGATCATGTGAATGGTCCCGAGCGTGAGGCTCAGCCCGGCGAGCTGCTCGGGCGCGAGGCTGCCCGCGAGCGTGCGCAGGTGAGTGACGTCGGCCATGCGCGCGAACGTGGGCGAGCCGTCACGCGGCAGCAGCTTGCTGTCCTGCTTGGCGATCGCCGTCACGGCCTCGCGGGCCGCGGTGTAGTCGGCGTTCGACCAGTCCGCGTCGGCGGCCGGCATGCCGAAGCTCGCGAGATCGGATGGCTCGGTCGCTTTCGAAGCGGGTTCCTTGGGCTCGGGCTTCGAAGCAGGCTTCGAAGTGGGCTTCGATGCTTGCTCGTCCTTGGGCTTGGCCTGCTCGGGCGCAGGCGTGCAGGCCAGCAACGCGAGCGCTGTGACGAAGAGGAGTGGCTGCTCGAGAGTCATGGTCGTCCGACGAAGCGCATGCTGTCAGATCAGCGACCAAAGTTGCACCACACTCGACGCTTTCGATGTTGCGACGGTGAGCGCTACCACTGCCGTTGCTCGCGTGGATCCGGGTCGCACGACGCGCTTGACTGGACGATCGCGTGCGAGCAAGCTCCGCGCCTCAGGAGCTGCAAAGTGTCGTGATCGTTCGCCCTCTGGGTTTGATACGTGGTCGCGTTCGCATGGTCTTGGCCTCGAGCCTCGCATTCGCGTTGCTCGTCAACCCGGGCTACGGCTGGGCGAGCCCGCCGGTGCGCTCGGACGACGGCAGCGCCGAGCTCGAGGCGCTGCGCGAGCTCGGCACCCGCGAGCCATTGCCGGTCACCGAGGTCGAGCCCGGCAGCGAGCCTGGCAGCGATCGGGGCCTCGAGTTCGAGTACGGCGTGCCGATGGAGCCGGGCGCAGTCGTCGAGCCGACGCCCGGCGAGCCCACGATCGACGACGACACCAGCCCTGACGTGCTGGCCGGCGCCGAGCAGGCGCTGGTCTTGCGAAAGGCCCGACGCTTCAAGCTCGCAGGTTTTTGGCTGACCTTTACCGGCGGCCTGCTCGGTCCCGCGTTGCTGGCCGGTGCAGTCAGCGGCGCTCGCAATTCACCCACGCCGACCGCACCGATCGTGCTCGGCTCGCTGTCGGCGGTGACCTTCGCGCTGCTCGCCGCCGGGATCCCGCTGATCGTCCGCGGCGTGAAGATGGGCAGGCACCCGGAGCGCTACGTCTCGCTGACCGGCGGCGGACTCACCCTTCGCTTTTGAACGCCATGAGCATCAGTCGTCGCTTCGTCCCTCGATTCGCGGTGCTGCTGGCTCTGGTGGGCGCGACCGGCTGTCAGCTGATGTTGACCGGCATGCAGGATCGCGAGACTCGGCACGTCCGCTACACCGATCCGGGCATCGCCGCGTCGGCGTCGGGTCAGCGTCGCGCGGTCGACAGCGACGCCGCGCTCCGACGCTCCCGCGATCTCGTCAATCGACCGCTCTCGCCCGAGCCCGGCAAGCGGCTGCGCTTCCTGCTGTGGGGCCTGCATGCCCATCGGCTGTACGCCACCGATCACCCGCTCACGCCCGAGCTCCAGCAAGAGGCCGCGAGCTGGTACGAGCAAGCTCGCACGCTCGCGCAGGGCCCCGAAGATCGCGGTCGCAACACCATGCGCTCCGCCGCCCTCGTGCGGCTCGGCAGCGGCACCGAGACGCCGCAGCAAGTCGACAAGATCTACGGCGTGTACCTGGTCGAGACCGGTCGGCCCGGCGAGGCCCTGCGCTTGCTCGAGCCGCTCGCGAGCAGCGAGCTGCCGCCCGACGATCACGAGTTTTGGAACAGCCTCGGTCTCGCTCGACTCGCGCGAGGCGACCTGGCGGGCGCGCAGGCGGCCTTCGATCGCCAGCCGGGCGCCAGCTCGGCCGGCACTGCCTTTCAAGCGCAGGCGAGCGAGACCGCGGTCGCGTCTGCGAGCCCCAGCCCGATGCTGGACGCGATCTGGCCGCACAGCTCACCGACGCTGATCCTCGGCCAGCTGCGTCGCCGCTTCGCCGCGCTCGCGCTGCCGGAGAACCATGCCAGCGGCCAGGTCGATCGCGAGCAGCTGCTGGGCCTGTGGAAGCAGATCGAGCGGCTCGCCGTCGACGGGCTCAGCAAGTCGTACGTCTCGTACCTCGAGGGCGCGAAGACCTTCGCCGACGCGGGCGAGTTCGAGGTCGCCAAGGGGCTGCTGCGCATGGCCGCGCGGGCCGACAAGATCGACGGCCATGATCCCGGAGCACCGCTCGCGCAGCTGTGCGCGGCCGCCTACGTGGCCTCGCGCGCGGGCGATCCTGCGGCCGCCAGCGCAGCCGCGGATTGCATCGAGCGTGTCAGCAAGAAGAAGCGCCCGCTCTCCGCTCGGGACAAGACCGCCTTCGCCGAGGCCTACACGCAAGCCGGCCGCCTCGACGAAGCCATCGCGCTCGCGCGCACGGCCATCGAAGACCTCGAGGTCGAGCGCTCCTCGTTCGCGGTCGACGAGCGCGCGCAGTTCTTCCGCACCGCCGCGCGCCGCAGCTACTGGGCGCTGATCCGTGCCCACGGGCTGCGGGCCAAGCAGCTGGCCGCGAGCTCGGGCCCGGACGCCGGCGTCGCCGATCTCGAGGCCGCGCTGATCGTCACCGAGCAGATGCGGGCCCGGCAGCTCGGCGAGATCCTCGACGAGCGCGGTCGCTCGCTGACCGAGTTCGCGCGGCTCGATCAGCTGCGCGAGCGCCTCGGCGCCGAAGAAGCGCTGCTCAGCTACGTGGTCACCGAGCGCGACATCCTGGTGATCGCCGTCGACGATCGCACGTGGAGCTTCGCGTCGATGCCGATCGCCGGCAGTGCGCTCGCCGGCGTGACCGGTGAGATCGCCCGCGGGCTCGCGCGTCCGAGCACCAACGCCGCGCTCTTGCAGGAGCAGCTCACGCTGCTCGGTCGTGCGCTGCTGCGGCCGGCTCACGCGGTCGTGGCCAACGCTCGCGTGCTGACCGTGCTGCCCGACGGCGTGTTGAACACGATCCCCTTCGATCTGCTGAGCGTCGACGCCGAGTGGACGCCGCTGCTCGAGCGCACGACCGTGCGCCTCACTCCCTCGCTCGGCTTCTACCTGACCCCGCACCGCGGGCGGCCCGTGCAAGACGGCTTCTTCGCGCTCGGCGATCCGATCATGCCGCAGGGCGTGCCGCCGCTACCGGAGACCCGCACCGAGATCGAGCGCATCGCGACCATGTTCGAGGCCGACAAGCGTCGCCTGCTGCTCGGCGCCGAGGCTAACGAGTCGGGCTTCACCGCGGCCGACATCTCTGGGTATGGCGCCGTGCACTTGGCCACCCACGGCATCCTGGGCCGGGAGATTCCGGGCGTCACCGAGCCTGCGCTGATCGTGAGCGCGGAGCCGGGCGAGGACGGCTTCCTGACCGCGTCCGAGGTCGCGGCGCTGTCGCTGAACGCCGAGATCACCGTGCTGTCCGCGTGCAAGACCGGGCTCGGCGACATGTCGAGCGGGGAGGGCGTGTTCGGCATGAGCCGCGCGTTCCTGCTGGCCGGATCGAGCAGCGTGGTGGTCTCGCTGTGGAGCGTCGACTCGAAGGCGACCGAAGAATTGATGGTGCACTTCTACGACGCGCTGCGCTCGAGCGCCGATCCCTACGAAGCGCTGCGCGAGGCCAAGCTGCGGCTCCGTCATGGTCGCGCCGTCGATCCCTCGGCCAGCACGCGCGGGCTCGAGCTCGACGACGGCAAGCCCGACAAGCCCACGACCAAGCGGAGGCCGCAGCCCGAGCCCGAGCCGCCGCCGTCACAGCCGAACCCGTGGAGTCACCCCTACTACTGGGGCGCCTTCTCGCTGGTCGGTCGCTGAGTAACTCCCACGAAAAGCTCGAACATGCGTCATCTCCTCGTGCCGTGCCTCTCGCTCGTGCTCTCGCTCGCGTCGCTGACCGGGTGCCACCCGCAACCCGGATCGAAGCGCATGGACTGCGACAGCGACTTCGCCTACGACAGCCGCAACTTCGCGACCAAGGTCGACGTCGGCAAGTTCGGCAGCGCCGAGCTGCAATCCTCCAAAGATGCGATCCGCCAGGTCGATCAAGCGGTCGAGCGCTACGCTCAGCGCTGGTCGACGATGTGCAAGGAGTACAACGCCGGCATCATCGACGCCGACGCGTTCAATGCCCAGTCCAAGGATCTGCGCGAGAAGATGGAGCAGCTCGACGAGCTGCTGGTGCTGCTGACCACCGCCCCGGACGCCGCCAGCTTCCAAGCCGCGCTGCGCGAGGCCTACGTCGGCATGGTTCCCGAGCAGAGCGTCGATC
>DATLLB010000295.1:0-5036 GCA_035538075.1 Enhygromyxa sp. | reverse complement strand
GACATCCTCCGCGAGCTCGACCAGACCGGCGAGCTGGCCAAGATGCTCGGCGTCGAGGCGGCCGCGATCGAGCCGCCGACGATCACCATCACCGACGCCGCCGCCGAGCAATTCCGGGCCGCGTTCGCTGGCCCCGACATCGACGAGAGCGATCGCCTGCGGCTCACCATCGACTCGCGCCATCGCAACGATCTGAGCATCGGCCCGGCGCGCCCCGGCGACGTGAGCGTGCAGGCGAACGGCCTCACGCTGCTGATGGATCGCAAGAGCGCTCGGCGGCGGCGTCGGTGATGGTGATCGTCGGCGGCTCGATCGCGGCCGCCTCGACGCCGAGCATCTTGGCCAGCTCGCCGGTCTGGTCGAGCTCGCGGAGGATGTCGGCGCCGCCGATGAACTCACCGCCGACGTAGAGCTGGGGGATCGTCGGCCAGTCGGAGTACACCTTCAGCCCCTCGCGCAGCTCGGCGTCGGCGAGCACGTCGACGGTCGCGTAGTCCTCGAGCCACTCGTCGAGCATCTCCACGACCGAGGCCGAGAAGCCGCACTGCGGCGCTCGGCGGACGCCCTTCATGAACAGCACCACGCGGTCGCTGGCGACCAGGGTCTCGATCTTCTCGCGGGTGGACTGTGGCAGCTCGTCGCTCATCGCCCGAGAACATAACCAACATCAGGTGCAGTCAAAAACTGAAGCCGATGCCGATGCTGGGGCTCCACTGGAAGCCGCAGTAGCCCTGGATCTCCAGCTCGACCAGGCCCTCGTCGGTCTCGAACACGTCGGTGAACGCGTCGGCGCAGGTCTGACCGGGGAACCGGCCGGAGAAGCGCACGGCGAGATCCAAGAACACGTGGCGCCCAAGCCCGATGTAGAAGCCGGGCCCGGCGGTCCAGTGGCCGATGGTCGGGGCCGCTGCGTTGTTGGTCAGGAACGTGGGCCCGACGCCGGCGAACGCGTACGGCGAGAACCACTGGTTGCGGAAGAAGACGTAGCGCAGGTGCGGCGTGATCTCGATCAAGGTACCCGGCAGCTTGTCTTCGATGCCCGGGTACTCGTCCTTGATGTCACGACCCCAAATCAGGTGCGTGCCGCCGACGCTGGCGCCGAGCTCGAGGCCGTTGGCGACGAAGTAGCCGGCGCCAACGCCCCAGCTGATCGAGAACAGATCCTGGCTGTAGCCGAAGCCGATGCCGACCCGCGGGATCACGGTCCCACGCGCGAACGGGCGGCCTTGCTCGTCTTCGCGGGCGTGGGCGCTCGGGCTCCACAGCAGAGCGAGAAGCGAGGGAGCCAACATCGCCAGCCAAGTCGACGCGCGGCGCATGCCGAGATCATACGCCCGGCCGCGCGCGCTGCCTCGGGCGCTCGCGCCGGCTAGCCGGAGAGCAGATGTTTCAGCAGCCACAGGCCGCCGCCGACCAACGCCCACTTGAGCACCCAGAAGATCAAGAAAGCCTTGAGCGCGGCGGGTCCGTAGAAGCGGATGATCTGCACGGCCGTGAGCCGCCGGATCATCGCGTCCCAGCTCGGGCGCTCGCGCAGGCGCGTGTACCACTCGTGCACCCGCGGGCGGCGGTGCTGGCTCAGCGAGCGGGCGAAGCCGATGTGATCGAGCTTGGCGATCACCGCCGTCCACACCAGATCGGCGAGCGAGTAGTGCTCGCCGGCCAACCACTGGCGATCGGCGAGCGTGGCCTCGAGCTCGTCGAGCTGGACCTCGACGCGATCGATCAGCTCGGTGGTCGCCCGGCGATCGTTGATGCTGCGCTCGAGTGCGGCGATCTCATCGAGCTTGGCCGCATAGACGTCGTCGAGCTCGGGGTAGCGCTTGCGCAGCTTGATCAGCTGCTTGCGGCGCTGACGAAGGCCGTAGCGCTGCAGCCAGCGGGTGATGCCCTTGCTGCGCACGTAGCCGAGCTCGCGCATCGGCAGCTCGGTCTCGCGCTGCATCCACGCGAGCGCCTCGGCCCGCGCTTCGGGGTCCTCGGGCAGCAACGAAGGGCCCTCGAGCTGCTCGTCGATGTAGCGGACGATCCGTGCCGAGTCGGTGACGATCGAGCCGTCGACCTCGAGCGTCGGCACGACCAGGCGCGGGTTGATCTTCGCGTACCAGGGGGCGAAGTGCTCGTGCTCCGGCCCGATGTTGACGATCTTGCTCTCCCAGGCGACCCGCTTCTCGGCCAGCGCGAGGCGAACCTGCTGCGAGCAGATCGAGGTGGGGAAGTGGTAGAGCGTGACCTTGGCGGCCGGACCCGGCTCGACCTGCGGCGTGATCACGACGCCGGGCAGCGGCACAACTTCGGCGCCCTCGGATTGCAGGTTGGCGGTGGCCGGGCTCAACCGCGACACTGTAGCGCCAATTTGCGGGCGCGCTGACAAGCTCGCGCGGTGAATGAGGCTCACCGCGTGTCCCGGTTCAGTCTCGGGCATGTCGCCGCACGCACGCGCGACGGCGACGCGCCCGCGCGGTCAAGGCATGCCCATGCCGCCGTTGTTGGTCGCGGTCCCGGTGTAGCAGCCGAGGATGTACGGGAAGCTCGAGGTCGCGTGGTAGTGGTAGTCGCCGTCGGGTCCGACGTGGCCGTTGCACTGGTCGAGGATCGTCGGCTCGTCGCCGCCTTGATACTCGTGGTTGTCCCACGCGTAGGTCGTGGGATCGCCGGTCTGCACCCAGCCGGACTCGAACTCGACCACCTCCGTGCAGTCCGCGTCGAGGCAGCCCATCGGGCCGTAGATCGGGAAGCCGTCGAAGCTGTAGCCGATCACCGGATCCGGTTCACCGTCGGGAGTGGCTGCGGTCAAGCACTCGACCAGCAGCGCGTGATAGTGATAGATGCCCATCTGCGCGGTGTGGCCCATGCAGAAGTCCATGAGGCCGTTGTAGACGGGATCGCCGTAGGGATCGGGGAACATCCCTTCATTGGGGCCAAAGATCGGCAGACCGTTGATCGCGATCGCAACCGCATTGAGCAGCGGAATCTCGGTGGTCTGGGCGGCGACCTCGGGGTAGCGCGGGAAGTGCCACTCCCAATCCTGGTCCTCCAGCGGGTTGGGGGTCACCTCGACGAACTCGTAGCCGGGGATGCCGTTGGACTCGACGATGATCTCGTCGCCCTCGCAGTGGACGTTCAGGTAGGGGTCCGGGAATTCGGCGTTCTCCGGCGCGGGGCTGACTGCCGGGAAATTCTCATCGGGGCAATCGTCGGCCGGGTCGCCATCGCCATCGCCATCGCCGTCGCCGTCTCCGTCTCCGCTGGGATCGCCGTCGCCATCCCCGTCTCCGGTCGGATCTCCGTCTCCGTCGCCGGTCGGATCACCGTCTCCGTCGCCGGTCGGATCGCCGTCGCCATCGCCAGTCTCGGAAGCCGACTCGTCGGCGGAGGGATCGCTCTCGCACGCGGCGAAGGTGGGCGTGAGGAGCAAGCAACAAAGGAGACCTATCGAGCGCTCGAGCTGCATGGGCGTGCGACCGGAGCAAGGCGTGTACCAAGGCCGACCGCAGACAGATGGCCGACTTCGCAGGCGCGCGTGCGAGAGGGGCATGCCGAACCTGCACGACTCATGCGTGGCCTGCAGGCTCTTGCATCGAAGACGCTCGCATTCGCTAGCTCGTGCCGTGGCACGAGCGCTGCACCGCGTCGGACCATGATCGCGACCGCCCGCTCGATTGCGCTCGGCCTGTTGCTCGCGTCGCTCTCGAGCTGCGATTCGCCGAGCACCAGCGACCCTCGAGAAGACGAGATTGTGCAGAGCGGGATCAGCCCCAGCGCGGTACGTTGGGTGCTCGACTGGGGCGCTGTTTCCAACGACGAACAGGGCTTCACGCTGATCAACGATCTCGGCTATCGCGTGCGCGTGGAGGCCGGGTGGATCGGCAGCTGGGGCGTGACGCTGGTCGAGTGCTCCGAGGACGAAGCCGAAGACGAAGCCGATGCCGAGCGACGGCCGACAACCGAGCTCGGCGTCGCGTCACCGTGGTTGATCGCCGAAGGCCACGCGAGCGGCGAAGACGATCCCTCGGCGTGGGTGTTCGCAGGGGTCGAGTCGCTGATCGAGCAGCGCGTCGTCGAGGCCGATCCGATCGCGAGCTTGGATGCGCGCTACTGCGAGGTGCACTACCTGCTCGGGCCGATCAGCGAGACCAGCGAGGGCTTTGCCGCGGCTGCATCGGCGCTCGCGCAGATCGATCCCGAGGCGAGCCTGGTCGGCGCGAGCGTGCTGATCCTCGGCAGCTGGGAGCCACCCGGCGGCGGCGAGCCGACGCCGTTCGTGCTGCGCAGCGAGCAGGCCTACGGCAAGATCCTCGCGCTCGACAGCGCGGCGGTCGAGTCTGCGGGCGGCGAGATCGAAGTGGTGCTCACCCGCGAGCTGGCGAGCATGTTCGATCAGGTCGACTTCGCCACCGCCGAGCTCGAGGACGCGGCGTGGACGGTGCTCGGCAACCTCGCCAAGCTCGCCAGCGCCGACGCTCAGCCCGTGTGACTACAGACGAGTTCGACCGCCTGCGACTCGAACTCGAACTCGTCGGCGTCATCGTTCGCGCCCGGCGTCACGCGCAAGACCAGGCTCAAGCCGACCCGCAGCTCGTCCTGGTCTTGGTTCTCGACGTCGGTGCACAAGCCCCACTCGTCGTGGGTGTCGGGGATGCTGCCGCGCAGCGCGAAGTCGAAGGAGTCGCCGTCGGCCAGCCCGGTGAACTGCCCGTGGTCCTCGGGGATCGCCAGCTCGATGTCGGCGTAGTGCTCGAGATCGAGCACCAGGCTGGCCGACACGATCTCGAGGGTCTCCGCGTCCGGCCCACCGTAGTGGATCATGTTGACGTACGCGCGCACCTCGGTGCCAAATTCGTCGTCGATCATCACCTGGGGCATCGGCTCGATCGTGACCTCCACCCCGGGGTGCGCAGCGCCGCCGTCCGTGTCCGTGTTGGAGCTGGTGTCGCAGGCCGAGAGCGAGATCACGCAGCAGAGCGAGGCAAGCAAGGGGAGTCGCATGGCCCGATGGTGCCGCGACGACCCCCGATCGATCACGTCAATACTCG
>DATLLB010000294.1:0-7959 GCA_035538075.1 Enhygromyxa sp. | reverse complement strand
CTCTTGGTCGGTCTCGGACATCTGATCGCACTGGTTCACGCAGTCGGTCGCAGGCTTGCCGTCCTCATTGTTGTCGTGCGCGCGCGAGCTCGGCGAGCGCTCGCTTCGCTTGGCCTCGGTGCCCGCGACCGAGGCTCCGGGCGTACCGATCGGCTCGCCGTCCTGCGGCTTGCGACAGCCGCCGAGCAGCAGCGCGGCGAGGACCAGCAGGACGGAGCGCGTCATGGGTTGGGGTTCATGCTCTCTTCGAAGCAGAGATAGACGCCCTCCATCGAGCAGCGGTGGGCGAGGCAAGCCGGCATCTTGGGCAGGTACTGGATCTCCTGCGACGCCTGTTCGCACGCGCTGAAGCAGTCGTTCACGTTCTGCTCCGTCTGCGGGTCGACCCACGCGTCGCCGGGCGGCGAGCCGTACAGGCACGCGTACACCCAACGGCAGCCGAGCTTGCAGGGATCGGCCACCGGCGCGGCGACGCCCTCGATCGCTGGGGCCGTGCGCGCCTCGGCCAGCGCCGTCCAGGTCCGCTCGGCGCAGGCTTGCAGCTGGCCGCACTCGGTCTGCGAGCAGGCGAGGAACTCGGCCTTGGCCGCCGCGTCGTCGGCCGCGTGCACGCACATGTCGAGGCACATCAGCTCGAGGCCGCCCGCGGTCGCGCTCGAGTAGTCTTCGTCCGCGAGCAGGCAGTCGCCGAGGCTGCCGCACACGCGCTCGCATGGCTGGGCTTCGCTGGGGCTGGTGGTTGCGACGGCGATCAGCGAGCTCGCGAGCTTCGGCTGGTTCACGAGCGACACGTCGCGCGAGCCCGACGAGCGCTGCTTGGCCTCGGTGCCCGCGACCGAGGCCGCGGGTGCGCTCGCCCGCTCGCCTTCGGCCTTCTTGCAGCCGCCGACGAGCAGCGCCGCGCAGAGCAGCAGGGCAGGGCGAGACATCCTGACCATGATACGCGAGACCCCGTTCTTGGGGTGATACCCAAGACCCCTCGGGGGTCACTACGCCCGGTGGCAAACAACGTGCGCCGAGCGAGCGAAGCGAGCGGCGCAAACGAAAACGGCTGCGGGGGGCTAAATCAGAGCTCGGTCTGAATGGCCTCGATCGAGTTGGCGCCGCTGTAAAAGCCGACGATGCGCACGCTGCCCTCGGGCAGGATCAGCACGTAGTCGTCGCCCGCGCGCAGGGCCGAGAGGCTGGCCGGGCCGTAGCCGCCGATCCACAGCGTGTCGGTCCCACCGTCCTCACCGTCGATCACGTCGTCGCCGTCGCCCGCTCGCCAGATGTAGACGTCGCTCTCGACTCCGCCCGCGAGCGTGTCGTCGCCGAGGCCACCGATCAGCACGTCGGTGCCGGGGCCACCGATCAGCGCGTCGTCGTCGGCGTCGCCCCAGAGCGTGTCGTTGCCGTCGCCGCCGTCGAGGATGTCCCCGCCGTTGCCACCGAACAGGCGATCGTCGGCGATCTCACCGTTGAGCGTGTCGGCCTGATCGTCGCCGAACAACACGTCGGGATCGGGCCCGCCGAACAGCATGTCGTCACCGCCGCCGCCGTAGATCAGATCGAGCCCGAACCCGCCCATGCAGGTGTCGACCCCGGTGCCGCCCTCGAGCTGATCGTTGCCTTCGCTGCCGTCGAGCGTGTCGTTGTTGGTGTCGCCGCGCAGCAGGTCGTCGCCGAGCAGGCCCGAGAGGTTGTCGTTGCCGCCGAAGCCGTCGATCGAGTCGTTGAGATCGGTGCCGGTGATGTTCTCGCTCGCCTCGGTGCCCAGAAACGGGGTGCCGCCGATCCCGACGCTGGCCCAGGTCGTGAAGTCGACCACCTCGCTGGGCACGATCGCAGCCCCGGCGGCGCCGGTGATCGGGATGTCTCCGCTCGCGTCCTCGCATGGATCTGCGCCCGCGCAGGGATCGTCGCTGTCGTCGTTGCCGGTCTCCGCGGTCGTGCTGTTGTCGTCGTCGCCACTCTCGCCCTCGCCCGCGGTCTCGCTGCCGGTCCCGGCGCTGCCGAAGGTGTCGAAGTACGAGGTGTCCGCGTTGGTCGTGCCCTGGCTGCACGCGAGCGTGAGCGCGAGGGGCAACAGCGCAAGCCGAGACGAGCAAGTCATTGCGACCAAAAGGTCGCCCAAGACCGTGGCGCTTGTCGAGAAAATCCCCGGTTCAGGGCTCGCGCATGTCGACTTCGCGGACCGACACGCCCGCTTCGCCGAACATCGCCTTGCTGATGCGAAAATCTTCGGCCCAGCGGTCGGGAATCTCGAGGGGTCCGGGGAACACGACCTCGCCCACGCCGGCCTGGATCAACGAGCGAGCGCAGCGGGTGCACGGCGGCCAGGTCACGTACGCGGTGCAGCCCTTGAGCGCGAGGCCGATGCGCGCCGCGTGCATGATCGCGTTCTCCTCGGCGTGGCAGATCAGCGGGTACTTGAGCTCGCGGTCGCCGAGCCGCTCGACGGTGTCCTCGATGCCGCGCGGGAGCCCGTTGAAGCCGGTGCTCCGGATCTCGCGGTCGGGCCCGACGACCACGCAGCCGACCTGGGTCGACGGATCCTTGCTCCACTCGGAGATGTGATGGGCGAGCGCGAGGAAGCGGCGGTCCCACTTGAGCGACATCGCCGGCAGTGTCGCCGATCGATCAGCGCTGTTCAAAGCCGTTCAAAGCTGGAGGCGAGCGTCTCGCAGGCGACGCGGATCGGGTGCTGCGGCGGCAGCCGGTCTCGCACGATCGCGCAGGCGAGCGCCGACTGGTCGCGGGCCTCGGCCAGCCGGCCGCGCTCCGCGAGCAAGGCCGCGAGGTTGTTGCGGGTGCCGGCTTCGTCGGGGCTGTTGGGGCCGAGCGTCGCGAGCTTGCGGGTCAGCGACTCGCGGTAGGCCGCCTCGGCTTCGTCGAGGCGCCCGAGCGAGGTGAGTGCGTCCGCGAGGTTGTGCAGCGCATACGCGATCTCGGGGTGCTCGGGTCGTTCGCTGCGCGCGTAGAGATCGAGCGCGCGGCGGTAGTGTTGCTCGGCCTCGTCGGCGCGGCCCTGCTCGGCCAGCGCGTCGGCGAGGCCGCAGAGATCGGTGGCGAGGCCGAAGAGGTCGTCGTCGTCGCGCAGCGCGATCGCCTGACGGGCATGCGCTTCGGCGGAGCAAGCATCTCCGCGGGCGAGCGCGAGGCCGGCGAGGTTGTGAAAGTGCTCGGGCCCGAGCGGCTCGCCGTTGGCCTCGAGCAGCTCCGCCGAAGCGGCGTAGACCTCGGCCGCTTCGTCGTAGCGGCCGGCGAAGCGCAGCAGCACGCCGAGCGTCTGGGTCTGGACCGCGAGGCCGAGCGCATCGCCGAGTCGCTCGCTCTCGCCGATCGCCGCCCGGATCAGCGCCTCGGCCTGCTCGTAGCGACCCACGCTGGTGTGCGTGCGGGCCAGCAGATCGAGCACGGGCGGCCGCATCGGCGCGACGATGTCGTCGTGCTCGGGCATGTGCCGATCGAGGATCGCCAGACTGGCCTCGAGCTGCGCGGCCGCGTCGTCGACATCACCTTGCGTCAACGCGATCTCGCCGAGCAGCGCCAGCGCGTTGGCGAAGTCGGGGTGCTCGGGCCCGACGATCGCTCGCAGCTCGTCGGCGCACAGGCGTGCGAGCGCGAGCGCCTCGCCGACGCGCCCGTCGGCGAGCAGGGCCGCGGACTCGTCGAGCCGCGCGGCCGCCTGCTCCCAGCGGGCCTCGTCCGGATCCTCGTGCTGCGTCGACATTACGCGGCGCGAGCGTGGAGGTTGTGGTTGGTAGCGAGCCCGCCAGCCCGGACCTTGGAGCGGACGCGCAGGCTGTGATTGATGGAGAGTGCACCCGCGCGGACCTTGGAGCGGACGCGGAGGCCATGGTTCTGGGTGAGGCCGCCGGCGCGAACCTTGGTGCGGACGCGCAGGCCATGGTTGACGGTGATCTTGCCCGCGCGGACCTTGGAGCGGACGCGCAGGCCATGGTTGACGGTGATACCCCCAGCGCGGACGCCCGTGCGGGTGCGCAGCTTGGATTTGTTGGTCGAGGTGTTCGAGTCGCTCATGCCCCGACAGCCGCAGGCCACGAGCAATCGATCCCCCGATCACCTCGAATTTTTTTCCGCGCTAGGCCTTCTTGGCCTTGTTCGCGGTGGTCTTGGCCGGCCGCGGCATGACGACCGGCTTGGGCCGCTCGTCGCCCTCGTCCGCCGGGCCGTCGCCGAGCTCCGCGACCACCGGCTTGGCTCCGGCAGCGCCGCTGCGCGAGAGCCCGTGCTTGGCGAGGATCTCTCGCTCGATCGACTCGAACATGTCGCGGTTGTCGACCAGGAACTGCTTGGCGTTCTCGCGGCCCTGGCCGATGCGATCGCCCTTGTAGCTCAGCCACGCACCGGACTTGTCGATGACCTTGTCCTCGATGCCGAGGTCGATGAGCATGCCCTCGCGGCTGATGCCGACCTGGCCCATGGCCGGTTGGCCGGGCTGGCCGGGGTTCGCCGGCTCGCCGTAGTTGATGTCGAACTCGACCTCGCGGAACGGCGCGGCCATCTTGTTCTTGACCACCTTCACGCGCGTGCGGCTGCCGGTGACCTTCTCGCCGTTCTTGATCTTGCCGACCCGGCGGATGTCCATGCGGATCGAGGAGTAGAACTTGAGCGCGTTGCCGCCGGTCGTGGTCTCGGGGCTGCCGAACATCACGCCGATCTTCGAGCGCAGCTGGTTGATGAAGATGACCAGCGTCTTGCCGCGCGCGACCGAGGCGGTCAGCTTGCGCAGCGCCTGGCTCATCAGGCGGGCCTGGAGGCCGACGTGGCTGTCGCCCATCTCGCCCTCGAGCTCGGCCTTGGGCGTGAGCGCGGCGACCGAGTCGATCACGATCACGTCGATGGCCCCCGAGCGGACCAGCATGTCGCAGATCTCCAGCGCCTGCTCGCCGTAGTCGGGCTGCGAGATCAGCAGGTCTTCGGTCTTGACCCCGATCCGACGCGCGTACGAGACGTCGAGCGCGTGCTCGGCATCGATGAAGGCACACACGCCGCCCTGGCGCTGGGCCTCGGCCAGCACGTGCAGGGTCAGCGTGGTCTTGCCCGACGACTCCGGTCCGTAGATCTCGACGATGCGGCCGCGCGGGAGCCCGCCGATGCCGAGCGCGATGTCGAGGCCGATGCAGCCGGTCGGCACCACCGGGACGTCGTGGCCGGGCAGCTTGCCGTCGGCATCGAGCCGCATGATCGAGCCCTTGCCGAACTGCTTCTCGATCGTGGCGAGGGCGAGGTCGATGGCGGCGGTGCGCTTCTCTTGCGCGGACGGGACGGCGGGGGCGGCTTTGGTCATGGGAGCTCTCGTTCGAGGTGGACCCTAGCGTTAACTCGGGGTGTGGACGTTGTCCCGGTCAGACAAGATGCCGGGTCGAGCTGTCGAGCTGATCGAGCACGAGCTTGAGCGCCCACAGCGTGGCCGCATGGCGGACCATCTCGCGGTTGCCCATCAGCTGCAGGCGCTTGTACGTGGTGCCCTCGGCCGTGGCGACGGCGACGTCGACGGTGCCGACCGGCTTGGCTTCGCTGCCTCCGCCGGGACCGGCGATGCCGGTGGTCGATACGCCGATCGACGCGCCGAGTCGCACGCGTGCGCCCTCGGCCATCGCTCGGGCGACCGGCTCCGACACCGCCCCGTGGGCCTCGAGATCCTGCGGGGACACGCCGAGCTGGGCGATCTTCACCGCGTTGGCGTAGGCGATCACGCCGCCGACGAAGCACGCCGAGCTGCCCGCGATCGAGGTCACCGCCTCACCGATCCCGCCACCCGTGCACGACTCGGCCGAGGCCAGCGTCAGCCCGCGCTCGATCAGCCGGGTCACGAGCAGCTTGGCGAGGCTCTGCTCTTCGTCCTCGCCGTCGTCGATCATGTAGAGCGCCGGACCGATCGCCGCGCGCAGAGGCTCGTCGAGCGAGGCCAGCTCTTCGGCGGTCGCCCCAACTCCGTCGGCGCCGGGCGTGGCCTCGAGGATCAGCTGGACCTCCGGGTAGCGAGCCCGGTAGTGCACGAACATGCTGGCGAGCCCGCGGCCGCGCTCGCGCGCCTGGGCGAGCACGCCCTTGACGTTGTGCTGGACCGAGGACTCGCCGCTGCCGATCGCCCGGAAGATCCGGCGGGGGATCGGGGTGAGCTCGAAGCGTTCCCGCACACGGGGCTCGACCTGCTCGAGCATCATCCGACGGAGCTCGCGCGGGACCCCGGGCATCGAGAACAGCCAGCAGACCCCGCCATCCGCCGCAGAGCGGCGTGAAAGCACCACCCCAAACCCGGCCGCCGTGCCGATCGGGTTGTCGAGCGTGATCGCGCCCGCGGGCAGGTCGGCCTGCTTGAGGTTCGCCTCGACCAGGGCCCGGCCCCGGGCCGCAAAGAAGGCTTCCAGCCGCTCGGCCAGCTCGGGCCGACGGACCAGCTCGACCTCGGCCGCCAGCGCTGCGCAGGCAGCCGTGAGGTCGTCCGTGGTCGGGCCGAGACCGCCCGAAACCAGGCACAGATCGGCACTCTCGGCCGCTTCTCGCATGGCCGCCACGATCTCGTCCTCGCGGTCGCGGACCGTGCTCGCGCGGATCACCTCAACCCCGAGCGCCCGGCAGCGTCGGCCCAGCCACGCCTTGTTCCCGTCGACCACGTCGCCCGAGAGCAGCTCGTCGCCGATCATCAACAGGTGTGCGCGCACCCTGGTCACGCTCGGGACGCTCGCCGACCACTGTGCAAATGTCAAGATGACTGCACGGCGTCCGGCCGACCGCGAGATTGGGCGCAAACCGGGCCAAGATCAAGGTTTTTCAACGAATTCGGGTGTCCGGTCGCCGACCGTCGGAGGTCGAGGGCCGACCGTCGGGCGAGAGATCTCGGTGATCGACCATCGCCAGCGACTTATGCGCGAGCCGAGCTTCGCGATCACGTCCAGGCGCCACGATCGCGCCGCCGCACTTTTCCCGCCACCCGCCGGTCGACTAAGATGCCCGAACCGTGCGGATCCGCTACGCGGCCAAGACCGACGTCGGAATGAAGAGGACTCATAACGAGGACTACTTCGCGCTGATCGAGGACGAACAGCTCTTCATCGTCGCCGACGGCATGGGCGGACACGCTTGTGGCGAGGTCGCTAGCAAGCTCGCAGCCGACGTCGTGGGAGAGTTCTATCAACACTCGCGCGACGCCGACGCGACGTGGCCGTACCGCTACGACCACAACCTCAGCTACGTGGAGAACCGCATGGTCGCGGGCTTTCGCCTCGCGAACTTGCGAATTTACCAAAAGAGCCAGTCGGAGCCGAACCTGCGCGGCATGGGTACCACGGTGGTCGGCGCGCTGATCAACGGCGACTACTGCTACGTCGCGCACGTCGGCGACTCCCGGGTCTATCGCATTCGTGAAGGCGAGATTCGCCAGCTGACGCGCGACCACTCGCTGTTCGAGGACTACAAGGACGCGCGGCCCGACATGACCGAGGAAGAGGCCCGCAACTTCCCGCACAAGAACGTGATCACGCGTGCGCTCGGCATGCGCGAGAACGTCGTCGTCGACATCGGCAAGTGGGAGATCAAGGACGGCGATCGCTACGTGCTCTGCTCGGACGGGCTCTCGGGCATGCTGAGCGACGAGGAGATCCAGGAGATCGTCCGCAAGGCGCCGGATCTCGAGAGCGGCGTGGGCGAGCTGATCGATCGTGCGAACGCGGCGGGTGGTACCGACAACATCACCGCGATGGTCGTCGAGTGCCGGTTTTAATTGGCCCCCCGCGGCGGTGGTGGTGCTCGCCGCGAGCTTCGCTCGTTCAAAGGGCTTGATGGTTCTTGGGGGCACGTGGTGACCCCCGGTGGGGGTCTTCTCAGTGCTTCGGTGGGCGGTTGCGTTGGTGCGGGTGCTTCGGTGAGCGTTTGCGATTAGCGGCTGGCGAGGGCGTCGATCGAGATTGGGTTGGCGTCGCAGCTGGTTCGGCCGCCGGCTCGGAACAC
>DATLLB010000293.1:0-3186 GCA_035538075.1 Enhygromyxa sp. | reverse complement strand
GTGATCGGCAGCGTGTCCTTCGAGCACAGGCCCTGCACGCCCCAGTGGTTGGCGAACGGAGACTGCGTCCACAGCCACGTGTCGGGCAGCACGAAGCCGAGGATCGGCAAGCTCGTCCAGATCGGCAGCAGCCCCTTCATGACCGCGACGGCGCCGAGCTGATCCTTGGCCAGCACGCCGACCAGCAAGCCGAGGCTGACTGCGAACGGCACACTGGCGATGACGGTGGCGAGCACCGACAGCCAGTCGAGATCGACGCCGAGCGGCAGCGCGACCGCAGGTATGGACAGGGCCGCGGCGAGCAGCGTGGCGAGCAGCAGCTTGGCGCCCAGATACTCGCCGAAGCGCAGCGGCGAGACGTCGAGCGCGACGTGAATCTGGGTGATCTTCTCCTCGAGGATCGCAAAGCCGATCATCAAGCCGACGATCACGGTCACGCAGTAGACCGTCAGCGAGGTCGCAACCAGCCGCAGCGATGACTCGGCCGCTTCGCTCGCCTGCTCGAGGATCGGCAGCAGCAGCGCGAGCAGCAAGCCGAGCAGCAGCGGCGACAACAACATGTAGAGGGTGATCTGATCGCGGCCGCCGGTCAGGACGTCCTTGCGCATCATCGTCAGCACTCGTGCCAGCTTCGGGCTCCCGCCGAGCGGCACTATGCTGCTGCGCGAGCGCTGGCGTTTCGGCGCGGCCACCCTGCGCGAGCGTGTGCCCGAGCGCGACTGACCCTCCCGCATGAGCCGGAGATGCACGGCGGCGCCGCAGAAGCCCGCGGCCAGCACGGCGAAGATCGAGCAATGCAGGATCGCGCTGCGTATCACGGCCGCGTCGCCGCCGAGCATGATCGCCTCGGCTCCGAACAGCACGTGGTAGGTCGGCAACCACTTCGTCCACGCCAGCGCGGCGCTGGGCGTGAGCACCAGGTACATCGGCATGGCCCCGAGCAGCCCGACGGCAGCCAGCGGGAAGAAGAA
Source organism: Enhygromyxa sp. (assembly GCA_035538075.1). Lineage (GTDB taxonomy): Bacteria > Myxococcota_A > Polyangia > Nannocystales > Nannocystaceae > Plesiocystis. The sequence continues at coordinate 2,215 of DATLLB010000293.1, read as the reverse complement.
CTGCGCGATGCTGCGAAAGAACACCGCGAGCCCCATGCCCAGCAAGGTCATGCCCGCACAGGTCCCGAGCACGAGCGTGAGCAGGGCCGGCTCGGCCAACGCCTGCGGCGCGCCGAGGCCGACCAAGATCAGCAGATTGAGCAGCGAGAGCCCCAGGTTCACGGTCAGCTTGGCGGCGATGTACGCGAGGCTGGTGCCCGGCCCGACCCGATAAAAGCCGATCGTCGCCTGCTCCTTGTCCTGCAGGATCATCACGGCGCCGAACATGAAGCCCAGCACGCACAGGTCGACGGCGAACAGGCTCGGGATCAACCGCTGATCGAAGGGAGGCGGGACCACGAACGCGATCAGCAGCCCGAACACCAGCGCGATCGCAGCCGTGACGTGGACGAGCTTGTGCCGGGCCGCGAGCTTGGCGTCGAGCCGCACGAGGGTGACGAAGCCGTTCACGCCGCCAGCTCCTTGCCCGTCAGCTTGACGAAGATGGTGTCGAGGGTGGCCTCTTGCGAGTGCAGCGTCTCGATCTCGCCCGACTGCGCGAGTGAGGCGAGGTAGCGGCGATCGTCGTCGTCGTCGAGGAACAGGGTCTCGGACGTGAGCACGCCGTGCTGTCGGTGCTCGACCTTGACCGAGCGCTGCCCGTGCACGAGCTTGAGCGCGCGCGGCGTGTCGCAGGCCGCGATCACGCCGTCGTGCAAGAACGCGATCGTGTCGCACAGCGTGTCGGCGACCAGCATGTCGTGAGTGGTCAGCAGGACCGTGGCGCCGCGCTGCCGCTGCTCGCGGATGATGTCCATGATCACGCGTGCGGTCGCAGGGTCGAGGCCCGAGGTCGGCTCGTCGAGGAACAGGTACTTGGGTCGGTGCAGCAGCGCGCGCGCGAACACCAGCCGCTGCTTCATGCCCTTCGAGTAGTCCTCGGCTTTCTTGTTCGCCGCGTCGCCGAGCCCGACTCGATCGAGCAGCGCCTGCGGATCGTCATGCTGCGGATAGAGACCGAGAAACGCCTCGAGGTTCTCGAGCCCGGTCAGGCGCGGAAACAAGTTGGGGTGCTCGAACGAGACCCCGACCTCGGCGAAGAACGAGCGGTCGAGCGTGCGCAGCGGTCGGCCGTCGTAGCGCACGTCGCCGCCTTGCAGCGGCAGCAGCCGCGTCATGATCTTCTGCACGGTCGTCTTGCCGGCGCCGCTCGGACCGAGGAAGCCGAACACCTGGCCGCTCTCGATCCGAAACGAGACATCGCGGATCGCAGGTGCCTCGGCGCCTGCGTACTGGAAGGTGAGTCGATCGACCTCGAGCATCGCCGCGCAGCGTAGGCCCGATGGACGAGCGCGGCGTCTGCCTGCAGATGGATTCGGCGCGGCAATTCGACGTCCATCCTCGGGTATACGCGGGCGCTGCGCGAGATGACGGGAGCTACACTCGCGTGCGTGCCTTCGCAGAGCCGCGGCCTGTTGCCGACCAAGCTGCACCCGCGGCAGACGAGGCCGCAGACGATCGCGCGACCGCGACTCGTCGCGCAGCTCGAGCAGTGCGCCGCGCTGCCGCTGACGGTGGTGCTCGGACCGGCGGGCGCGGGCAAGTCGACGGCAGTGGTCGCGTGGCTCGAGCACACGCAGCTGCCGGTCGCATGGCTGTCGCTCGATCCGTCGGATGACACGCCGAATCGCTTCTTGGCGTATGCGCTGGCGGCCCTGCAGACGGTCGAGCCGCGGCTGGACGGCGATCCTTCAGCGCTGCTGGCCGCGCCGACGCCCGACGATCTCGAGGCGCTGTGGGCCGATGCGATCGTGATCCCGCTGGTCGAGCGCGAGGCCCCGCTGGTGTTGGTGCTCGACGATTATCACGTCATCACCGATCCGCGGCTGCACGCCGCGATCGCGTGGTTGCTCGATCATGGCCCGAGCTGCCTGCGGCTCGTGCTGCTCAGCCGCAGCGAGCCGCCGCTGCCGCTCGCGCGGGCGCGGGCTCGCGGCGCGCTCGGGCACATCGGCGTCGAGGAGCTGCGCTTCTCGTTCGACGAGGCGCGACGCTTCTACGTCGAGGTCATGCAGCTGCGGATCGACGACGAGGCCGTGGCCACGCTCGAGCAGCGCACCGAGGGCTGGCCCGCGGGCGCACAGCTGGCCGCGCTGTCGCTGCGGGCGCGAGCGGAGACCGAGCGCGTCGAGCTACCGAGCGGCAGCGATCGGCTGATCGCCGACTACCTGCTGGC
>DATLLB010000292.1:0-2280 GCA_035538075.1 Enhygromyxa sp. | reverse complement strand
GTCTCGCCGACCTCGGTGCTGCACAACTGGGCGGCCGAGATGGAGAAGTTCCGGCCGGGGCTGCGCGCGAGCATCTATCACGGAGCTGCGCGCAGCTTGAGCGACGACGCCGACGTGATCCTGACCACCTACGCGCTGCTGCGCCTCGACATCGAGCAGCTGGCCGCGCGCGAGTGGGACGCGGTGGTGCTCGACGAGGCCCAGGCGATCAAGAACCCGACCAGCAAGGTCGCGCGCGCGGCCTACAAGCTGCGGGCGAAATTCAAGGTGGCGCTGACCGGTACGCCGGTCGAGAACCACCTCGAGGATCTGTGGAGTCAGTTTCACTTCCTGCAGCCGGGCTTGCTCGGTGGGCGCGGCGAGTTCAGCGATCGCTACGTGAAGGCGATCGCGGTCGGCGACGAGGATGCGGCCAAGCGGCTGCGTCGGCGGATTCGCCCGTTCGTGCTGCGGCGGCTCAAGTCCGAGGTCGCCAAGGAGCTGCCGCCGCGCACCGACGTGGTGCTGCGTTGCGAGCTCGATGCCAACGAGCGGCGAGCCTACGACGCCGTGCGGGCGGCCACGCAGGAGCAGGTGGTCGAGCGGCTGTCGAGCGGGGCCAGCGTGCTGCAGGTGCTCGAGGCCTTGCTGCGGCTGCGGCAGGCGGCGTGTCATCCCGCGCTGCTGCCTGGCGGTCGCGGGCGCGCGCAGCAAGAAGGATCGAAGAGCAGCTCCAAGCTCACGCTGCTGCTCGAGACGCTCGAGGAGGTGCTCGAGGAAGGCCACAAGGCGCTGGTGTTCTCGCAGTGGACCAGCCTGCTCGATCTGGTCGAGCCGCTGCTCGGCGAGCGCAACATGAAGTTCACCCGGCTCGATGGCTCGACCCGCGATCGCCAGGGCGTCGTCGATGCGTTTCAGGATCCGGCCGGGCCGCCGGTGATGCTGCTCTCGCTCAAGGCCGGCGGCACCGGCCTCAACCTGACCGCGGCCGACAACGTGTTCTTGCTCGATCCGTGGTGGAACCCTGCCGTCGAGGATCAGGCCGCCGATCGGGCGCATCGCATCGGGCAGGACAAGCCGGTGATCGTTCATCGGCTGATCGCCAGCGATACGGTGGAGGACCGGATCCTCGCGCTGCAGGAGCGCAAGCGGCAGCTGGCCCATGTCGCGGTCGGCGACGCGGCCGGGGCTCATGCGATCACCCGCGAGGAGCTGCTCGCCTTGCTCGAATGAGAAGTTGGGCTAGCTTGGCGCGCCGTTGGAGGTGGCCGATATGATCGCTTGCATCGATGTTGATTACGATGAAGAGGACCCTGGCGGGACCACGGCGAATGCGGCGTGCGTGGTGATCTCGGGGTGGAGCGCCGCGAAGCCGATCGCCGAGCACGTGCGCAAGATCGGCAACGTCGCCGCGTATGTGCCTGGGCGCTTCTTCGAGCGTGAATTGCCGTGCGTGCTCGCAGTGCTCGAGTTGGTCACGCACCCGCTCGAGGTGATCGTGATCGATGGTTATGTCGTGCTCGACGAGACCGGTACCTGGGGAATGGGCGGGTTCTTGTGGGCGGCGCTCGGCGAGCGAATTCCGGTGGTCGGCGTGGCCAAGAATCGCTTCCGGTCGAACGCGGCGGCGATCGAGGTCTACCGCGGCGGCAGCAAGCGGCCGCTGTTCGTGACCGCGCTCGGCGTCGATCCGCAGGCGGCCGCCAACGACGTGCAGCGCATGCACGGCGAGCATCGCCTGCCGACTGCGCTCAAGCGGGTCGATCGCCTGTGCCGCGACGGTCGCTGAACCGGAGCGAAGCGGAGGTCTAAATCCGAACGGCCCGGAGGGCCACCCGCGCAGCGGGCCGGACGCTATGCGGCCGGGTTCGGATTGAGCCGCCGCCGTCCAGGCCCGAGCACGAGCGTGAACAGGCCGATCCCGACCAGACCGAGCAGCGCGACGCCGAGCATGTGGCTGCCGAAGCTCTGGTGGGATCGGCCGCAGACCGTGTACCAGACGGTGTCGTCGGCCGGCGGCGCGTCGACGCACTCGAAGGTGTAGTCCTCGTCGAAGTCGCGCGCGCACAGGTACTTGTGCCGGGTGTTCTGCGTGAAGTCGCTGACCTCGACGTAGCACTCGCCGACGGTCTGGTGCACGCCCTCGCTGCGATGCGTGGCCGGATCGAAGCTGGCCATGATCGCGACGAGCGTGACGAAGTAGAAGATCGACGCGCCGTAGAGCAGGCGATCGTGGACCCGCTGCGGCTCGGGCTCGCGCGAACGCCAGCCCCACGCGACCACGCCCGCGTAGATGAGCAG
>DATLLB010000291.1:0-3935 GCA_035538075.1 Enhygromyxa sp. | reverse complement strand
ATCGACCCCGACAACCAGGTGATCACTCCGATCGCGGACCTGAGCGCCTCCGTCGTGACCTTTGGCCCTGACGGCACGCTCTACGTGGCCGAGCGCAGCGCGAATCGGATCTCCACGGGCACGCCGGCCGTCCGCGTCAGGTCGGACAGCAAGACCTGATCGATGCGATAGGCCCCGTCCGGCCGATGAGCGACGAACATCCGGGTCCCGTCCGGCGAGATTGCCAGCCCCGACGGCGAGGCGAGGTCGGTGTAGAGCGGCGTGACCACGCCATCGGCGGTGACCGTGGAGATCCGATTCGCGCTGCGCTCGGCCACGTAGAGCGTGCCGTCAGGACCAAAGGTCACGACGGAGGCGCTCAGGTCCGCGATCGGAGTGATCACCTGGTTGTCGGGGTCGATCGCGAGCAGCCGAGGAGATGTGAAGGCCGATCCCGTCGGGGCGATGAGGTGGTCCCCGAACTCGCCGAAGCTCTCGGGCGCGACGGTCATGCTGTACACCGGATCCTCCAGCTCGAGGATCGGAACGACGACATTCTGATCGTCGACGGCGTAGAGGATGTCGGTCGGTTGGTCGGCGAGGCCGTCGACGAAATAGACGCGGTCGTCGCTCGCGCGGTAGGTGATGGCCGCGATGTACAGGCTGTCCGGGTGCAAGTCCGCGACCGCGACTGCGACCGAGACCGAGCCGTCGTCCTTGTCGACCCGATAGAGGGCGTCCACATAGGGCAGCTCTTCGCCGCCGCCCACGATCAGGTCACAATTGCCGTCGAATGTGATCTCACCGAACACGGCCTGGCCCGTCCACACGTGGATTGGAAATGACAGATTTTCGACGTCCCAGGCGCAGGGCTCATCGACCTCCAGGCCGGAGTCATCGCCGTCGTCGCCGCCATCGTCACTGCCCCCTGGGGGCCACCACGGGCACTTTCCAAAGGCGAGCAGGCACACGATTCCCACCGTCGTCAAATGTGTCGTTGTCATCACACGCAGCTTGCAGCGTGATTGAGACCACGCAATTGACATTTCAATAAGAGCCCGAGAAATGGACAATTGGGATTCGCCCCGTCCGGTCACCGTATGACCGGCGCCGGCGGCGTCTTGGCAATCCGTGCACGGTCGAGGCTTTGCTACTCGAGCGCGTAGATCACCAGATTGTCGAAGCGCGTGGGCGCTTCCCAATTGTTGAACGCGAAGTGCCGCTGGCCCTCACCGGTCAGCGGCGCGTCATCGATCATCTCTGCGATCAGCTCGCCGTCGATCTCGAAGCGCAGCTCGCCGCCGCGGCGGGTGATGGCCACGCGGTAGCGTCGCTCGGGCTCGACTGCAGGCTCCGCGGCCACCTCCACGCGATCGTCCGCATGCTCGTCGCGGCGGGCGATCACGTGCAGCTTGTTGTCCCAGCCGCCGAAGATCACCACGTAGCCGGTCGCCGTGTAGCTGGCCGTCTTGGCGAAGCTGCGCCCGTCGCCGGCGAGCTCGACCTTGATGTCGCCCTCCTCGGTCTCGGCCCACGCGTCGAACTCGATGCGGATGTCGTCGGGCAGCTCGGTGCGCAGCCAGACCGGATGATTGTGCAGACCGGCGAGCCGCAGCGCGCCGCGCTCGAGCGTCACGCCGCCGCCCGTGGTCAGCCACGCGTCGCCGAGCACTCCCCGATCGAAGTCGTCCTGAAACAGCACGCGCGCGCCGTCGGTCGCGGTGCTGTAGGTGCGCGGGACCTCCTCGCACGCGCTTGCGAGCAGCAGCAGGAGTCCGCAGAGAATCGCTCGGCTCACAAGCTGGACGTTACCAGGTCCGCGAGCCGGGATCCGGGGCCAGCAAGCGCTCGAGCAGCGGCCGCCAGGCCGCGAGCTCGCCGACCATCGCAGCGTCGAGCACCGAGCGCGGGTCGAAGTCCTCGTCGAGTCGATCGAATTCGCGTGGCAAGGCCTCGGGCGCGAGCGCCAGCTCCAGCAGCACCACGCCCGCGGCGTAGAGATCGCTGGCCGGCGTGGCCTTGGCCCCGGCCTTGAGCTCGGGCGCCAGATAGCGCAGCGTGCCCGCGCGCAGGTTGGCGGCGCTGCGCTTGCCCGGCTGCGGCTCGGTCCCGATCGCTAGCCCGAAGTCGGCCAGCGCCACCGGAGATCCGACCCGCGCCTCGCGAACCAGGATGTTGGCCGGCTTCACGTCGCGGTGCACCGCCCCCGTCGCGTGCACGGCTCGCAGCGCGAGCTGCAGCTGGGTGGCCACGCTGCCGAGATCCGCCGACCCGATCAGTCCACGGCGCATGGCCAGGCGCAGGTTGCCGCCGCGGCACAGCTCGAGCGCGACGAAGCGATGACGCGGCTGCACGTCGAGTAGCGCGACCACGTGCGGGCTGCGAACCTTGGCCAGGGTCTCGGCCTCGGCGAAGAAGCGGGCCTCGACCACGCGCGCCGGGACGCCGTCGCGCCGCGCTTCGTCGCCGAGCAAGCGCTTGATCGCGACCGATCGCCCGACCCGGCGATCGTAGGCCTCGTAGACCACCGCGTGACGACCTCGGCCCAGCGGGCGGCCGAGCTCGTAGCGATCGAGGCCGACGCCGCCCGCGAGCTCGAGCTCCTCGAGGCCGTCGAGCAGCGAGAGCCCGCGACTGCGATGCTCGGGCGTCTGCCCGCGCCGCTCCAGCTCGCGCACGCAGGTCGACCAGCCCCGCAGCGCGCGGCTGTGATCGACGTCGATCGCGAGCACGGCCTCGAAGTGACGCAGCGCGCCGCCGAGATCACCACGCTCGAGCAGGTGCTCGCCGAGCATCAGGTTGGTCGAGATCTCGAGCTCGGCCCGCTCGACCCGAGCGCGCGTGGCCACGGCGCCGGTCGGCTCACTCGCAGGTCCCGGCGGCTCCGACAGGATCGCCCGCGCGAGCTCGACCCCGAGCTCGGGCTCGAGCGCGTCGAGCAGCTCGCTGGCGAGGCGCAGCGCGAGATCGAGGCGAGGGTTGCGAGCGAGATGATCGGCGATCACCACCACCGCGCCGCGCAGGTAGCCGGCGTGGGACAGCGAGCGCAGCCGTTGATCGAGCGCCGCGAGCGGCAGCCGTGCGTCGAGCTCCTCGACCAAGCGCTGCAGCTCCGGGAGATCCTCGGGCAGCGTCGCGCCCTCGCCGAAGCGCCGCAGGATCGCCGCGGTCGCGCTCTGCAGCGGCGACTCCACGCTCGCCGACACGTCCGCGCGCAGCATCAATTCGGTCATGCCCTGGGCTCCTCGACCTCGAGCTCGATCGCGCTCGCGTCGGGCAGCTCGAAGCGCACGCGATCGTGGGTGAGCAGCTCGATCGCAACCCCCTGCCCGACCGGCATGCCGGCCAGGATCACGTTGATCCCCGGCTCCGCGAGCAGCACCACCTGCTCGTCCTCGAAGCCGAGCGTGAGCGGCAGGACCCGATCGGGCGTCAGCCACAGCGGCCCGCCGAGCGGCGCGAACAAGGTCCATGCCAGCTTGTGCGGCTCGCCCGAGCGCTCGGCCAATCCGGCCTCGCGCAGCAGCGCGAGCGGTCGCTCGTCGTCGCGATCGACTCCGTCACCGCGTCGGCTCCACAGCTCGAGCGTGGTCGCGATGCCGAGCCCCAGCTCGCGCGCCTGCTGATCCCCATCGAGGTCGACCAGCCCAACGTCCTCGCCGGGCGCCAGCGGCTCGCCGTCGAGGAAGCTGCCCGCCCGCGAGCCGAGATCGCGGACCACGAGCCCCGGCTGGCCATCGTCGCCGAACACCAGCGCGAGCTCGGCGTGCTCGCGCGAGAGCGCCGCTCCAGCGACACTCAGCTCGCAGGGCGGGGCGCGACCGAGTCGCAGCTGCGCGCGCCCAATCACCCGCACGACCACGTCGGGCTCGCGCGACCGACCCTCGCGATCGCGCGTGCGCACGCGCAGCGCCAGCCGACGCCCGCGGACCAACCGACGCTCCAGCTCGTGCAGC
>DATLLB010000290.1:0-3206 GCA_035538075.1 Enhygromyxa sp. | reverse complement strand
CCATCGCCATCGCCATCGCCATCGCCGTCGCCGTCTCCGTCCCCATCACCATCGCCATCACCGGAGCTCTCGCTGTCTCCGCTGGCCGGCGGGGGAGCATCAAAGCCACACGCGAGCGGTGCGAGCACGAGCGGAGCCAACAGCGATGCGAGGACGCGCGAGGACATCCACCGAAGATAGCCCACTCGGGGCGCCCGTTGACTGGCGCAGACGCGCCATGCGAAGCAAGCTCGCCGGCGAGACCATGCGCGCCCAGGTCCATTCACAGTACGGCGGTCCCGAAGTCTTGGAGCTGCGCCGCGACTGGCCGGATCCGCACCCGGACGCCCACGAGGTGCTGGTCGAAGTCCGAGCCTCCGCTGTCAATCCCGTCGATTGGAAGGTGCGCCGCGGCAACCTGCGGATGCTCTTGCGCAATCACCTGCCGGCGATCCCCGGCCGCGATTTTTGTGGCGTGGTGCTCGAGTGCGGTGATCGGGTGACGCTGGTGACTCCGGGCGACGTGGTGTTCGGCATGTGCCGACTGCGGGGCCCAGGCAGCCACGCCGATCGCGTGTGCGTGACCGAGGATCATCTCGCGCATGCGCCCACGCGGGTGAGCCCGCTGGAAGCCGCCGCGTACCCGCTCGCCGGCCTCACGGCGATCCAGGCGATCGAAGCTGCGCGCGTGCAGGCAGGTCAGCGAATCTTGGTTCAAGGCGGCGCCGGAGCGGTGGGCTCGCTCGCGGTCCAGTACGCCGTGCACCTCGGCGCGCAGGTGCTGGCCACCGCGAGCGCGGCCAACCTCGAGTACCTGCGCCAGCTCGGCGCGGAGCCGATCGACTATGCGAGCGAAGTCATCGAGCAGCGCGCCCGAGCGCTCGACGCCGTGATCGATTGCGTGGGCGGCGAGGTCGAGCGCAGCTCGTTCGCGTCATTGCGCTTCGGCGGCAGGTTGATCACCGTCGCCGGGCCCGATCCCGACGGCGCGCTCGATCTCCGTGCGCTGATCAAACACGGCCTTGGCGGAGCGCCGCGGCTGCTCTTGCAGTTGCTTCGCGGCCGTCGCTACCGGTTCGTCGGCACGCGCACGGATCACTTTTACTTGAGCCAGCTCGCGCAGCTGATCGATCAGCGGGTGCTCGAGGTTCGCATCGATCGCACGTACTCGCTCGACCAGCTCGCGGACGCGCACCGAATCAGCGAGAGCGGCCACGCTCGCGGCAAGCTGGTGATCGATCACGCAGAGGTCTGCTAGCGCTTGCGCGCGGCCGTGATGATGCGCTGAATGGCAGCACTCACCGCTGCGCTCAGCTCGTTGATCGATCGTGGATCCACGGCATGCGTGGTCCCGTGCGCCCACAGCAGCAGCGGGACCTTGCTGGCGACCTTGATCGGTAGCAGCAGCACGTTGCCCTTGATCCCGCCGAGCGCCTGCGAGAAGGCCTGGTCGATCTTGCTGCTGGTCTGGTTGGGCCCGAAGTACGGGGCGCCACGCTCGAGCACCTCGGAGAAGATCGACTTGCCGCCGCTCGGGATCCGCACCTGACGGACCGCCTCGACCAACAGGTCCTTGCCGCGCGCATCGAGGCCGCGCAGCTCGTTGTGGCTGTGCACGAACAGGATCACGCGGTTGAAGCCGGCACCCAGGAAGTCGAGCAGCACGGTCGTGACCGCGTCGCGATCGTCGGCCGCGTCGAGCTTGGGCAGCACCTGCGCGAAGGCGTCGGGCGAGAGCGGGATCGGATCGGACACGAAGCCGGCGAGCGGCGGGTTCCAGGGCGTGTGTGCGCGCGGGCGTCGAGGACCACGAGGGGTGACCGGCGCTTGCGTCTCGACCACCGTGGGCCGCTCGTGCGGGTCGTCTTCGGCGACCGGCGGCGGGCTGGTCTGCACGTCGGTGATCGGACCGGGACGCTCGACGTGGGCGGCCGGATCCTCGTGGCCGACCTCGCGCGCCGCAGCGTGGCCGTTGCGGATCGGCACGTCGTCATCGTCGGCCGGGATGCGCAGCTCCGGCTGCGAGGCGATGTACGGCGCCTGCGGACCGGTGGGCTGCGGCGCGGGGTTGCGAATGCCGGGCGGCGGCTGCTGGTGACGCACGGGCTCGAGCGCGAGCTCGGTGACCCGCTCGCCCTCGGTGTTGGTCGTACGCGCCGCGCGTTCGTGGGCCTGCTCGCGGGCGCGTTGCTCGGCGCCGTAGTGGCGGTCGAGCGCGCGTCGAAGCTCGGACGCGGAGCCCACGGCGCGGACCAGGTAGGCGCCCGTGCGCTCGGCGAGCGCCGCGACTGCGCGAAGATCGGTGGGATCGGTCATCGCCACCGTGAGATTGCCGAGCTCGTCGAAGCTGACCGGCACGCACTTGTGCTCCCAGGCCAGCGCGGACGGCAGCCGATCGATCGTCGCCAGACCCACGCGCTCGAGCACGGCAGAGCGCACGCGCGGGATCATCAGCTTGCTGGCGAGGAACGCGACCAGCGTGTCCTCGTCGGCGAGGCCGAGCTCGAGGATCGCATCCACGTGCGAGATCGACTGGTTCGCCGCGTGCTCGTTTGCAGCGGTGACTTGGCTCTCCGAGAGGAGGCCCGCCCTCAGCATCATGGTTCCGAGCACGCTCATCGGGGCGTGACGGAATCATCGTTCGCGCTCAGGCTCACGTCAACGTCGAGAGGGCTGGCCAAACGCGCAGCCATTCGCAGGTCCACGTGCTATACGGCGCGCCGTGATCGACTTCGACCACAACGCCACGACACCGCTCGACTCGCGGGTGCGTGCGGCGATGATCGAGCTGCTCGGCGATCCGACCCTGGACGGCAACCCATCGAGTGTTCACGGGCGCGGACGTGCAGCCCGAGCGGTGCTCGAGGGCGCACGTCGGACGCTGGCCGCGGTGCTCGATGCCGAACCGCTCGGTATCACTTTCACCAGCGGCGGGACCGAAGCCGACGCGCTGGCGATCCTCGGCAGCTGCCGGGCCCTGCGAGCGGCCGGCCGTCCGTGTGCGCTGCTGACCACGAAGATCGAGCACCCGGCGGTGCTCGGGGCCGGCGAGCGGCTGCAGTGCGAGGGCATCGGCCACGTGTTCGTCGAGGTCGACGAGCGAGGCCGGCTCGGGCCCGAGCAGGTCGTCGCTGCGCTCGAGCGTCACCCCGAGGTCGGCCTGGTCTCGCTCGCGGCTGCCAACCATGAGCTCGGCAACTGCTATGACATCCCGGCGATCGTGCAGG
>DATLLB010000289.1:0-8332 GCA_035538075.1 Enhygromyxa sp. | reverse complement strand
TGCTGCCGTCGCTCGCGGTCTGAATGAGGCACTTGTCCGAGGTCCCGATCGCCTGCTTGCCGGGGATCAGAAAAGCGACGTCACGAGTGCCGTTTTGCTCGTACAGGTGCATGACCGCGGCCACGCGGGTGTCGAGCTCGCGATGCAAAATCGAGGCGAGCTGCCGGGCCACCACGCCGCCGGTCTTCGGGCGCTGCTCGGGATCCTTTTGCAGCATCCAGTGGACCAGCTGCATCAAGCGCTTGGGCAGGCGCTTGCGGCAGTCTCGATACTTGTCGAGCGGCACCAGCGGGCGCTTGACGTGAGCCGAGAGCCACTCGAGCGGCTCGTCGATCAGGCGCTCGCGCACGGCGTTGCAGGGCTCCTTGGCGAACAGCGGCATGCGGGCCGAGAGCAGCTCGTAGAGCACCACGCCGAGGCTGTACACGTCGCTGGCCGGGACCAGCTCGGTGCCCTGCACCTGCTCGGGCTGGCTGTAGTGCGGCGTGCCGACCAGCATGTGCCCGAGCGTGGCGGTGATACCGATCGTCGAGCCGGGATCCCACGCGCGCGCGAGCCCGAAGTCGATCACCTTGCAGGTGCCGTCGGGCCAGCTGTCGTCAGGCGAGATCCAGAGGTTCTCGGGCTTGATGTCGCGATGAACGATGCCCTGCTGGTGGGCTTCGTCGAGGCCCACGCACGCTTCGTAGGCGAGCCTGCAGGCGCGGATGGTCTCCATCGGCTCGTGGAAGTGATGGACCTCGAGCAGATCGGCGCCCTCGAGCAGCTCCATCAGCATGTACCAGCGCTCGTCGGCACCCATGCCGTGATCGAGGATGCGGACCACGTGTGGGTTGGTCAGCGACTCGAGGATCCGGATCTCTCGCAGCGCTCGCAGGGCGGTGGCCTCGCTCTCGACCGGCTCGCGCGAGAGCTTGAGCGCGACCGGCCTCGGGTAACCCGGCGCGCGCACCTTGTAGACGCGCGCGAAGGTCCCGGTGCCGAGCTCCGCCAAGATCTCGAACGCCTCATAGCGATCACCTGGGCCGAGAGAGAGGTGCATGGCAGCGGTGGTGCCCGAGCGAGGCTTCTACAGCATGGCCGAGATTGCGTGTCGTGCCCGGCCGGCAGCGGCGCTCAGCGATACCACGCTCGCGGCGGGGATGGGTACCGTGTGAACGTCAGACCTCGCCTCGCGCGCGGTACTTGGAGACGACGTGCGCCGCACCAGCCCGAGCGAGCGACGCGAGCGAGCACAAACCACAGCGCCCATCAAAAGACCCCCACCGGGGGTCACCACGCGCGGCGGCAAACTACGAACCCCGAGCGAGCGAAGCGAGCGGCGCAAACCACCAACGGCCGCGGGGGGCTAGGTAGGATACTCGAGTCGCACACGCAGTGCTCCGAGCTCGAGTTGTGATCCCGCTGGCAGTCGTACTGGTCGCGCGATCGGCCGACCGTCGAGCCGACAGATCCCCACTTCCACCGGTGTCAGCAAGGCGTCGTTGCCCGGACCGAGCCACTCGAGCTTGGCGACCACGCGCGCCTCGCCCCACGGGGCACTGCCTCCCATTCCTCGCAGCGGGATGGTGCCGGTCTGCTCGCCGATCGTGTAGCTGCCCGGGACGATCATGCCCGACTCGCCGCCCTCGACCCGAAGGCGCGCGGCGACCGAGAGGCCGTAGTCCTCGAGCAACACCGCGGCGAGCATGCGTGCCGCGACGCCGCCGGTCGCCGGTCGATGGCCGGGCTCCTTGGCGATCATCGCGTTCACGATCGAGCGCAGCGCCGGACTGAAGGTCAGCGCGGCCGGGTGGTGCTCGATCGGCGCAGGCTCGGTCTTCACGTGCGCGCCAAGCCAGTGAACCGGCTTGCTCGCGAGCCTCAGCACCACGCGCGCCCACGGCTCGTCGGGGAAGAACGGCACGCGCCCGGTCAGCAATTCGTAGAGCACGATGCCGAGGCTGTACACGTCGCTCGCGGGGGTCAGCGCGCCGGTGTGGACCTGCTCGGGCTGGGCGTAGTGCGGCGTGCCGATCAGCATGTGCCCGACGGTGGCCTGCTCGCCGACCGTCACGCTCGGATCCCACGCGCGCGCGAGCCCGAAGTCGATGACCTTGAGCAGCCCGGTCTTGCTCATGATCCACAGGTTCTCGGGCTTGACGTCGCGGTGCACGATGCCCTGCCGATGCGCTTCGTCGAGCCCGACGCAGGCCTGATAGATCAGGTGAATGGCCTCGGCCGCGGGCATCGGCACGTCGAAGTCGTGATGCTCGAGCAAGGTGCGGCCCTCGAGCAGCTCCATGACCATGAACCAGCGCTCGTCCGAGCCGACGCCGTGATCGAAGATGTGGACGACGTGCGGGTTGTGCAGCGACTGCAGCGCCCGAATCTCGCGCAGCGCCCGAATCGCCGCGGTCTCGGTGGTCAGCGGCACGCGCGAGAGCTTGAGCGCGATCGGGTTGGGATAGTTGGGGTGGCGAGCCGCGAACACTCGCGCGTAGCTGCCGCGACCCAGCGGGCGGATGATCTCGAATTGGTCGTAGTGATCGCCGGGGCGCAGGTCGAGCTCTTCGATCGCCGGCTGAGTCATGGTCGCGCGCAGACTAGCACTACTTGGCCCCCCCGCGGCCGTGTCAGTGTGAGCCGCGGGCGGTGGAGCGAGCAAGTGGGCGGCTTTCCTCAATCAAGGCCGACTTCCGTCGACGCGGTAGCGCGCGAGGTCCACGTGGATGTGATTCCAGTGGAGTCGGTCGAAGTACGGCGTGACCACCACCGAGAACACCTCTTCGTCGTAGAGGCGGTTGGCGAGCGTGCGCAGGAATTCGGTCTTGGGATCTTCGGGCTGCTCGAGCTTGGGCTTGAACCAGTCCTCGACCGCCGCCGACTCGCCGTTGGCGAAGTGAAACACCCGCAGGTCGATGCCATTGGCGAAGCTGTGCTCGCTGATCAGGTCGTAGTTGACCATCTCGCGGCAGTTGTAGGTGCCGAGGTGATCGATCGATTTGATGCGTGAGCCGACGATGCGCTCGGCCTCTTCCTGGGCGATGCGCTCGAAGTCGGCGAGCGCGATCGCCATCGTGCAGGTGAGCAGCGGGCTGCTGCTGTACTTGATGTTCCCGGGGCCGCGCTTGAACCGAACCACCTGATGCGCGCCGCAGGTGTAGACGCCGTCGACCTCACGACTGACACCGAGGCGCGAAGCCTTGAAGGTCACGCCCGCGGCTTCGAGTCGGGCTTCGCAGTCGGCGATCGGCTCGGGCGGGCCAACGACCTCGTCGTTGTCGGGGTCGAGATCGGCGTGACCCCAGGAGATGCGGGCGGGCTCGGGCTCGGGTTCGGGTTCGGGCTCGGGCTCGGGCGCCGGCTCGGGGGTTGCGACCGGCGTGGGCGTTGGCGCGACGGTCGGAGCGGGGTCGCCCGCGAGCGGTGCGGCGGTGCTCGAGCCATCGCAGGAGAGGAGCGCGAGCACCAGGAAGCACGACGCGAGACGATCCATGCGTTCGACGAGCATACGATCGCCATCGAACGCCGTGCAGCAAACCGCGGTCTGGTGCTCGACGCCACGACCGTCTACGCCTACACGTACTCCGATGCACGTCACCGCGCTCTCACTCGTGCTCTCGTTCGCGCCGCCCGAGCCCGCGCCCGCGCCCGAGCCCTCCGACAAGCCCGACGCGCGAGCGATCTACGAGGCCGTGACTCAGGTGGTGACGCCGACCGCCTTGCTCGAGGCCGACTACCGCCATCATGCGGATCCGATCGAAGGGAATAATGGTTTCGCGCTCGCGCGTGCACGGCTGGGGCTGCGCCTGCACCCCACCGACTGGCTGCTCGCGGTCGCGACGGTCGAGCTCGCGCCCGGCAGCGGCCCCGCGCTGCTCGACGGCTTCGCGACCTTCACGGCGACCCCGTGGCTCGAGCTCACGGTCGGCTACTCGAAGCCGCCGCTGTTCGCCTCGTTTCGGCACGAGGGCATCACGACGATACCGATGCCGATGCGCTCGCCGATCGTCAACGAGATGCGGGTCCGTCGCGACGTCGGTGTCGAAGCTCGCTTCGCGCCTCGCCGCGCGCCGATCGAGGCGATCGTGCGCATCGGCAACGGCTCGACGACGCTCGAGAATGACAACGCCACGCCGACCGGCTACGGCGCGCTGGATCTGGTGCTCGGTCGCGCGTGGGCCGGTGGGCGCAGCGAAGTGTTCGGGCTGCGGCTCGGTGCTGCGGCGCTGGTCGACGACACCGAGGAGCACGACTCGATCGCGGGCGTCACTCCGCTCGGCTACGTCTACGCGCAGCCGGCGTTGGCGAGCGGACTGCGAGCGATCGCCACCACGCATGCGATCGCCTACGCCGGTCCGGTGCGGCTGGTGGTCGAAGGCGCGTTCGTGCAGGAGGGCCGCCGCGACGACCATGACGGCGATCCCTCCACGGCTGCGATCGAGCTCGATCCGGTGCGCTCGTGGGGCCTGACCGGCGAGCTGACCTGGACGATCCGCGGTGGTTGGCGCGAGGTCGGCCATGCGCCCGCGGTCGCGAGTCTGCTCGCTCCTGGCGGGTGGGATGGCGGCGCGGTCGAGCTGGGGTTTCGCGCCGATCGCTTCTGGCTTGGCCGTGGCGCGGCCGATCTGTTTCGGACCGGCGGGACCACGATGTCGCTGGCCAGCAAGTGGTGGCCGACGCGGTTCTTGGCGCTGACGCTCTACGGCGACGCGACGCGCTTCGACGCGCCGCCGGTCGACACGCCCGATCGCAACTGGGGCTGGACGGTCCTGCTGCGGGCCTCGTTCTTCTGGGGGTAGTCGGCGGTTCAGTCCTTGGGTGACTCCAAGGCCGACTTCGACTGGTGGAGCGGTAGCTCGATCACGAAGCTGCAGCCGTCGCCCGGGTGATCGACCGCCCGCACCGCGCCGTGGTGGGCATCGACGGCTTGCTTGACGATCGCGAGCCCGAGTCCGAACCCGCTCTTGTCGGCGCCGGCCTGCACGAACGGCTGAAACAGGCGCTCGGGCATGCCCTCGGGCATGCCACCGCACGCGTCCTCGACCTCGAACAGCGCGCGACCCTCGAAGGTGCGCCCGCGGACCTTGATGTCGCCGCCGTCGTGCGAGAACTTGACCGCGTTCTTGAGCAGGTTGCTGAGCGCGGAGATCAACAGCTTGCGATCGGCCATGATCGTGAATTGCTCGGCCTCGATCTCGATCGTCTGATTGCGTTCTTCCGCGTGCGCGGCCACGTCGTCGCGTGCGGCGTGCAAGAGATCGACCGCGTCCTGCGGCTCGACGTGCAGCTTGGGCTCGCCGAACAGCCGCGCCTGCAGCAGTGAATTGTCGACCAGATCGGACAGCTGCGCGAGCGCTCGTTCGAGCCGATCGGCGCAGCGCTCTCGAATGGCCGGCGACGCGTTTGCGAGCGCCATGGCCCTGGCCGCGAGCTTGGCGTTGTGCAGCGGATTGCGAATTTCGTGGGCGATGAACGAAAAGTGCTGGGCGGCCTGATTGGCGAGCTGCTGGTCGCGCATCGCCGCGTATGTGTTGATCGAGGCCCCGGTACCCTGTCCGATGATTCGACTGATCAAGCGCGCGTCCTGGTAGGAGAGCGGCTGTGCGTCCTGCTCGGCGATGATCAGCACCGCCTCGCCGACCATCGCCATCTCCACGGTCAGCGCACCGGGATCGACCCCCATGCGCAAGCGATGGCGCCCGTGCTCGCGCGCGGCCTCGAGATCGGGCCAGCTCCGAAACGGATCTCGGGCGGCTTCGGACAGCTCGTCGAGAAATTCGGGCAGATGGTCGACGAGCTCGGAGTCCTCGACCGCGAGCGCCAGCCGCTCCGCGGCCATGCCTTTCCAATGCTCAATGATTCGGTCCTTGTTCGCTTGGATGAAGTCGGCCAACTGCATTCGGCACGCTCGTGGTACGGATGCGTAGCAAAGCCACGTTTTCGCGCAAGCGAGCGCAACAGCGCGACAATCGCCGATTATGGCGATTGTCGCGGCACAGCGATTGTCAATTGGTGCGCAGCGGCGCGGGGCTCGGCGCGCGTGACGTGGGGTAATCCAACGCCATGCGCGTACCGGAGACATCGAAATAAGTACCCGGCACCAATCGCACGGGTCGCTCCAGCAAGTGCCCATTCACCCAAACGGTCCCGTGCGGCTCGACCGGAGTGAGAATCGCGTCGGAGCCGGGCCCGAGCCAATGCAGCTTCGCGTGCATGCGCACGCTCGCGGCGCTGGCGATTTGAATGCCGCACTCGGGCGTGTTGCCGATGACGTGCAAGCCCGGGATCAACAAGTGGCTCGGGTTCGACCCGTCGGGGCGAGCGGTACGCAGGAGGCCGGCGACCGGCGTCTCGTACATCGAGTGCAGGACCCACGCGAGGTGCTGGGCCGCGACCCCGCCTCGAGTCGGGCGTTTCTCGGGATCACGCTCGAGCATCCAGTGGACCAGGTCGCGCAGCTCACGAGGCAATTTCTGCCCTTCGGGGTAGCGCTCGAGCGGCACCAGCTTGGCCTGCACGTGGGCCTTGAGCCAGCCGATCGGATCGTCGCGCAGGCGCTCGCGCACGGTTGCGAGCGGCTCGTCGGCGAACAGGTGGCTGCGCCCGGTCAGCAGCTCGTAGAGCACGGTGCCGAGGCTGTACACGTCGCTGGCGGGCACCAGCACGCCCGTGTGCACCTGCTCGGGCTGGGCGTAGTGCGGTGTGCCGATCAGCATGTGCCCGACCGTCGCATCCGCGCCGATCGTCGAGCTGGTGTCCCATGCACGCGCGAGTCCGAAGTCGAGCACCTTGAGCTGGTGCGTGCGGGCCATGACCCACATGTTCTCGGGCTTCACGTCGCGGTGGACGATGCCCATCTCGTGGGCCTCGTCGAGTCCGGCCGCGGCCTCGTAGATCAGCTTGGCCGCGCGCGCCGGATGCATCGGCGTCTTGAAGTCGTGGCGGTCGAGCAGCGTCGCGCCCTCGAGCAGCTCCATGACCATGTACCAGCGCTCGTCCTCGCCCATGCCGTTGTCGAGGATGTGCACGACGTACGGGTTGCGGAGGTTCTGCAGGATCCGAATCTCCCGCAGCGCTCGGATCGCCATCGCCTCCTCGGTGATCGGCGTGCGCGAGAGCTTGAGCGCGACCGGCTTGTCGAAGTTCGGCGCGCGGACCTTGAAGACCCGCGCGAACGCACCGCGCCCGAGCACCTCGAGGATCTCGAACTCGCCGTAGCGCTGCCCGGGACTGAGGTTGATCTCGACGGAAGGCTCGCTCATCGCTCGCCGCAGTATTGCAGAGTCCAGCTGGTCGGTGGGCCGGATCGCTCGGCTCGCGCCGGGCTTCTCGGCCCGGACCCTGCAAGGGTTTGCGGCGCATGCTCGACAGCGGTGCGAACTCGCCGGCTTCGGTGCCCACACCCGATGAGCCGCCCGAGCGCGGGCGCACGGCCGACAGCCCGTGGACGCTGCCGTGGCAGGGCTGGAAGGACGTGCTCCGCCGCGTCGTCCGCGAGGTCCGCGAGGATCGGCTCGACATCATCGCCGGCGGGGTGGCCTTCTACGCGCTGCTCGCGATCGGTCCGGCTCTCGCTGCGCTGGTCTCGATCTACGGGATGTTCGCGTCGCCCAAAGATCTCGAGGAGTTGATCGGCACCGTGGCCGCGCTGACGCCCGACGCGAGCCGCGGCCTGCTGCTCGACGAGATGCTCGCGCCAGCGATCGCCGCTGCTCCGCAGGCGCTGACGCTGGGCGCGGTGCTCGGCGTGATGCTGAGCTTGTGGAGCGCCAACCGAGGGATGAAGGCGCTGATGGCCGCCGTCAGCGTGGCCTACGAAGAGCCACGCTCGCGCGGCTTCGTGCGGCAGAACCTGCTGAGCCTCGGGCTGCTGTCCGGCGCCGTGATCATGTTCGCCCTGGTCGCGGTGGCCGTGATCGCGTTCCCTCACCTGCTGCAGAGCACCGAGCTGGGCGAGCGCGTGGCTTCGCTGCTGACGGTCATGCGCTGGCCGCTTTTGTTCGCGCTGTTCTTGTTCAGCCTCGCCGCGCTCTATCGCTGGGCGCCGGTGCGACGCTCGCCGAAGTGGCGCTGGGTCACCGTCGGCTCGCTCGCGGCGACGCTCCTGTGGCTGGGCTTTTGCGGGCTGTTCTCGATCTACTCGCGTCACTTCTTGGAGCTGCGCGGGTATGGGGCGATCACCGGCGTGGTCGCGCTGGCGCTGTGGTTGTTTGGCAGCGCCTACGCGATCTTGCTGGGCGCCGAGCTCAACGCGGAGATCGAGCATCAGACCGCGCGCGACTCGACGACCGGCGAGCCGCGGCCGCTCGGGCTGCGCGGCGCGTACGTGGCCGGTCACATCGGCAAG
>DATLLB010000288.1:0-15976 GCA_035538075.1 Enhygromyxa sp. | reverse complement strand
CTGCTCGTCGCTGGCGAGTACGGATCGCCCGCGCACAACCGCTGCGAGGCGCTGTTCTACGGGCTGCTCGCCTGCGCTGCTTCGGCGCCCGAAGACGAGCAACGAGACGCGCTCGACCCACGCTGGACCGCCGCCGCGCTGCCGCTGTTGCGCAGCGATATGGACAACCTGGTGATCATGCTGCTCGAGCGGCTGCCGCCCGATCCGTGCGTCGTCGATCCGCTCTGTGAATTCCTGCCCGAGCCGGACAACACCGAGAACTGGTGGCACGACGGCGCGGTGCGGGTGCTCGCCCGCTCCGCAGATTCGCGCGCGCTGCCGTGGCTGGTCGGCGCGCTGCAGGCCTCGTGGATGAACTGGCCGGCCGCGTTCGAGGGCTTCCGTCGCGTCGGCGATCCGGCGATGGCCCACGTGATCCGCGAGTGGCTGCGCGAGAACGGGGCGGCCGATCGCAACAAGGCCGGCAAGGAGGTCATCGCCGAGCTCGAGAAGCACGGCGCGGCGCCCAAGCCCGAGGGCTCGGTGTTCGCTCCCAAGTCCGAGCCCGTGCCCGAGCGACCGGTGCTGGTCTACAAGAAGGTGCCCGCGTTCAAGCCACCCAAGCTCGACTCGCTCGCCGCGATCACCAAGCTCTACGGCAAGAGCTTCGCCGAGGCCGGGCTCGAGGATTACTTCGATCGGCTCGCGCAGCGGGCCGTGTACCTGCTGCCCAAGCGCGTCGACGAGCGCAAGCTCGAGCTCGGCGTGACCAAGCTCGGCGGCCACCCGGAGCTGCCGGCCAAGACCACGTGGCCGCGCGTCGAGGGTGAGCCGCTGACCTTCGTCGCGCAGATCAACCTGCGCGAGGTCGCCCCGCTGCTGCCCAAGGGCGTGCTGCCGCCGAGCGGGCTGCTGTCGTTCTTCCTCGCCAACGATCCCAACGGCGCGGCCGGCTACTGCGAGCACGCGCGAGTGATCTACACGCCCGGCCGCGCCAAGCTCGTGCGTCACGAGGTGCCCGACGACTTCGTCGACACCATCTACCAAGCCGCGACCGTCAAGCTGCACGCGACGCTGAGCCTGCCCTCGCCGAGCAACCGCCACGTGACCAAGCTGCTGAAGGGCGACAAGCTCTCGCGCTACCAGAACCAGGTGTTCGACACGCCGCCGGGCCTACCGCAGCTGCTCGGGTTCCGCTGCCACGGCTACGACGCCGAGGAGCCGGCCAGCTCGCAGATGCTGCTGCAGCTGACCGGCGACAATCAGACCGAGATGGAGTTCGGCGACGTCGAGTTCCTCTCGTTCTTCATCCACGAGAAGAAGCTGGCCGAGCGCGAGTTCGGCAAGGTCTGGCCCAAGATCGGCGATTGAGTTCTGCGCGCGGGCGAGACACACTCGCGTCGCCATGCTCCCCGGCCGCACGCTGTGCGAACGCTACGTGCTCGAGCGCGAGCTCGGGCGCGGGAGCAAGGGCATCGTGTTCGCAGGCCGCGATCAGCTGCTCGAGCGCGAGGTTGCGATCAAGCTGATCGACCTGACCAACCTGACCAACCCGATCGGAGATCCCGGCGAGCTGGAGCCGCAGCTACGGCGCGAGGCCAAGCAGGCTGCGAGCTTGCATCACCCCGGCGTGGTCCCGATCTACGACTTCGGTCGCGACGACGAGCTGCTGTTCCTGATCATGCCGCTGATCCAGGGCCGCAGCCTCCGCGAGCTGCTCGACGAGGGTCCGCTGGCGATCCCGCTGCTCGCCGAGATCGGTCGCCAGCTCGCGCTCGCGCTCGCCTACGGGCACGGCCGCGCGATCGTGCACGGCGACGTGAAGCCGAGCAACGTGATCCTGACGCCCGACGACGAGGGCGTCGCGGTGTGCCTGACCGACTTCGGACTCGCGCAGCTCGGCGACACCTCGCCCTATCTCGCGCCCGAGCAGGTGCGGGGCGAGAGCGTCGACGCCCGCTCCGATCTCTACGCGCTCGGGGCCGTGCTCTACGAGTGTGCGGCCGGCCGTCCGCCGTTCTCCGGCGATCGTGACGCGCTGCTCGAGGCCATCCCCAACGAAGCGCCGCCGCGTCCAGGCTCGCTGCGGCCCGAGCTGCCGGGCGAGCTCGAGGCGTTGATCGCCTCGCTGTTGGCCAAGCAGCCGTCGCGGCGCCCGAGCAACGCCCGCGAGGTCGCCGAGCGGCTCGAGCCCTACGCCGACGCCGGCGCAGCGACGAGCCTGCTGTCGTCATCGCATGCGAGCGGCAGCCCGCTCGAGCCCACCGAGGTCCGCTCCGCGCTGCTGCACGACGCCGTCGGTCGCGACGAGATCCTGCGCGCGATCGATCCACGCCTGACCGCCGCACGCTCGGGCTCGCTGCAGCTGATCCTGCTCGCGGGCGAGGCCGGGATCGGCAAGACCACCGTGCTCGACGAGCTCGCGCTCGCCTGCCAGCAACGCGAGCTCGAGCTGCTCCGCACCAGCGCCACCGCCGACGAGCACGGTGGCTGGCGCGGGCCCTTCGGTGAGCTGCTGACCGCCGGCCTCGCGCAGCGGCCCGAGGCGATCGAGCTTTTGGCTCCCTACGCCGCGCGGCTGGTCGAGCTGTTCCCCGGGCTCGCGCGCAGCCGCCTCGGTCGGCACGCGCACGAGCCTCGCCGCGAGCCTTCGTGGGCCGGGCTCGAGCCGGTCGACGGCGGCGGCTCGCGCTTGCTGATCGACCCCGCGCAGATCCTCGCGATCACGACTCGATCCTCGCGCGAGCGCAGCGGCGATCTGCTGGTCCGCGCCTTCACGGCGCTGGTCGCCAACGGCCGCCCGCTGACGCTCGCGATCGACGACGCCCACCTGAGCGGCGAGACGGTCACGCAGATCGAGCTCTTGTTTCGCCGCCTGCCTCGCGCGCCGCTGGTCTTCATCGTCGCGTTCGATCGCTCGGAGCTGCGTGGCGATCATCCGCTCGCCCGCTTGGCGCCCCGGCTCGCCCACCATCCGCGCGCGCTGACGATCGAGCTCGCGCCGCTCGACGAGGGCGTGCACCAAGCCCTGGTGATGCAGCTGCTCGGCGGCGGCCAGCTCGACGCCGGGCTCGCGGCGCAGCTGTTCCACGAGAGCGGCGGCCGGCCGCTCTACGCCCGCGAGCTGATCCGCGCGGCGATCGACGGCGGCGTGCTGATCCAGCGCGACGGGACTTGGCGCCTCGATGTGCCGCGCTGGCCGATCCCCCGCCAGCTCCGCGCCGGGATCGAAGCGCGTCTGCGTCGGCTGCCTTCGCAGGCGCTCGCGGCCCTGCGCATGGCCTCGGTGCTGGCGACCGGCAGCGATCAATTCGACTTCGAGGAGTTGCTCGAGCTGCAGGGTCGCGAGCGCAGCGAGCTCGAGCACCTGCTCGAGCGTGCGATCGAGCGCAAGCTGCTGGTCGAGTCCCGCGGCGGCGACCGCATCACGCTGCGCTTCACCAGCGAGCTGCTGCGCCGCATCGTGCACGAGGGCTTGGCCCCCGAAGCGCGCCGCAAGCTGCACCTGCACTGCGCCGAGCGCCTGCGTCGGCTGCCGTTCTCCGAGCAGGACGCCGAGCGCAAGAGCCAGGCGATCCTCACCCACCTGATCGCCGGCGAGGCGCTGGTCGAGGCGCGACCGCTGGTGGTCGCGCTCGCCCACGAAGCGCTCGAGGAGCGCCGACCCGAGCGCGCGCTGTCGCAGCTGGCCCGCTTGATCGAGCTCGCCGACGCGCTGCCGCCCGCCGAGCGCGGCGAGCTGTACCTGTTGCTGGCCGAGCTCGAGCAGCTGCGTGGGGAGACCGACGCGGCCGTGGCCGCGCTCCAGCACCTGGCCGCCGCGTTCGAGCATGGTGACGACGCCCGACTCGCGCGGCTCGGCGAGCGTGGGGCGGAGCTCGCCAACCAACTCGACCGCCGCGAGCTGGCCGATCGCTTGCTGGGTCTGCGCCCCCGCGATCGTCGGGTCGCCGAGCGTCAACGTCGAGCGCGGGCCGAGCTCGCGGCCCTGCGTCCCGCGACCAGCTCGCGCTCCATGCAGATCGGCGACCTCTTGCTGATGCACGGCGAGTACACGGCCGCGCGCAAGGTCTACGACACCGCGCGGCGGCGGGCCGCAGCCGAGGGCGATCGCAACGAAGAGGCCCGCCAGCTGCAACGGCTCGCGCGCGTGGCCAGTCGGCTCGGCCACTACGAGACCGCGATCGGCTACTGCCGCGAAGGCCTGCAGCTGCTCGCCGGCCGCCGCTCGCTCGAGCGCGTGGGCCTGTGGGCGCTCGCTGCATTCGCCCACGTGGTTGCCGGCCACCCCGATCGTGCCGAGGCCGAGCTCGAGGCCGGCGCGGCCGAGCTCGCGACTTTCCCCAGCGAGCGCGGCGACGATCGTGATCGCGTCGCCGCCGAGCTCGAGCGCAGCCGCGGCAATTACCTGATGGCCCGCGGCGACGCGCTCGGGGCCATCGACGCCTACGAGCGCTGCCTCGCGCTCAGCCCGGCCAACGATCGCTGGACGCAGTCGGTCGCGCGCTTCCACCTCGGCCAGGCCTGCGCGCTGGCGGGTCACGCCAACCGAGCGCTGCGCGAGCTCGAGCGGGCCGCGGCCGACAAGCGGGCGATCGGCGACCGCGAGGGCCTCGCCTACGCCCAGCTCGCGCGCGTGCAGGTCCTGCGCGACCTCGGGCAGATCGACGACGCGAGCGAGTCGCTCGACGAAGCTCGCGAGCTCGCCGACGAGATCGAGGATCCGCGTCTGTTCGCGCAGGTGCAGGTCGAGCTCGGTCGCATCGCCCTGCTCGGCGGCAAGCTCGACGTCGCCGCGCAAGCGGCCCGCGGCGCCAAGGACATGGCGCGCGGAACCGGAGCGGCGCACGAGCTCGGCAGCGCCCACGAGCTGCTCGCCGCCATCGATCTCGCCCGCGCCGATCATGGCGAAGCCCGGCGTCACGCCGCCAAGGCGGTCGCCAGCGCCGAGCTGCACAAGCTCGATCGCCTGCTGATCGGCGCCTTGCTGATCCTCGCCGAGGCTGGCGAGCCCGAGCGCCGCCCCGAGCTGCTCAGCCGCGCACGAGCTGCGAGCGAAGCCCTGGCCAACCCCTACCGCGAGCTCGACGTCTCGCTCACCAGCCTGCGGCTCGGGCTCGGCGATCCCAACCACGCGGGCGACGACTACGTCGCGCTCGAGCAGCTGTCCGTGCGTGCCGAGGCGCTCGGCGCCCAGCGTCACGTCGGCCTCTGCCTGCTCGCGCAGGCCGAGGTGTTGGCCCCCCACGATCCTCGCGGCGCCCTCGATCACGCGCGGCTCGGCGAGGCCCAGCTACGCGTGCTCGGCATCAAGCTCGAGGCCGATCGCGCTGGCGAGCTGATCGCCCGCCTGACGCTTCGCTGATCATTGCTTTGGCAGCGCCCGAAACAGCCTGAGCTCGATCTGCTCGACGTCCTCGCCGAGCCCCCGCGCGAGGTTCTCGTCGTAGATCCTCGACTCGAACGACGTGCTCGCGACCTCCTCCAGCCGCACGAAGCCCTCGATCGCATCGCAGACCGCCGCCTTCTGCTCCTCGAGCTGCTTGTTGCCGAAGCACGGCATGCCCTCGTACCAGTACAGACACTCCGGCGGATTGTGCAGCAGCGCGCGAATCTCCTCGGGGATCTCCGGCTCGCCCGGCTGCGGCGCAGGGATCGAGTGCACGACCCAGCGCGAGCGCTCGACCCCATGCTCGACGAAGGTCCCGACTCGCTCGAACCGCGAGCCGCTGCCCCAGCCGACGTACTCGATCACCTCGCACTGCGCCGGGATCTCCTCGCGCAGCGAGTGCACGAACAGCCACTCCTGCATGTCGTTGAATTGGACGTTGCGAATGAAGTGCTGGTGCAGCAACGGCGACGCACACACATACCCAACCAGCAGCGCGACCGCGGCCCGGTAGCGCCCCCCGACTGCCTCCTTCACGCTGTCGAGCCAGACTCGGATCGTGCTCGGCTGCGCCTGCGCGCGCTCCGACACCCTCCGCTGCGCTTCGGGCCCCAGGTCCGGCTCGCCAGCTGCCTTCTTGCGCTCCCGGTTGGCCGCCAACCACCGCAGCACGAACTCGAACCCGCACGCGGCCAGCATCAAGAACGGCACAATCAGGTGCAGGTGGTAGCGCGCCTGCATGTACGCCGACTCTGGAAACACATACGCGTGCCCGACCAGACCGCCGAGCAGCCACAAGATCAGGAAGCCGAACAGCCGCCGCTTGCCGCGACGCCACAGATCGATCGAGCCCAGCACCGCGAGCACCGTCAGCCCTGGCGGCGTCATCACCGGGTTGATCAGCGTGTTCATGCGCGGGCTGAGCAGCACCTCGACCGCGGTGGTCAGCGTCTTGAAGCTCAAGCCCTCGCGCACCTGATCGCCGAATTCCTCGAGCAACCACGGGATCCCGCCGAACACGGTCACCAGCGTCATGATCGAGAACGCGACGATGACCCGCGGCCAGTTGGGCGCGAGCTTCTCGGTGTAGATGCCGTGGTTCACCCACGGCACCGACATCAGCAGCGCGTAATGAAGGATGTTGAGCGGCCGCAGCAGGAACACCAGCGCGAGCGGAAAGCCGACGCTCGCGACCGCAAACCACCCCAGCACCTTCGAGGGGTCGCGCGCGGCCACGTAGGTGAGCGTGAACAGCATCGCGCTGATCGCCACCGACGGAATGAACGCCACGTCGGTGTACGAGAACCGCACGTGCATCGGCAGGAACGCGATGATGCCCGCCGCGATCAAGGCCGCGCGGCGATCGTCGAGCAGGTAGCGCGCGTGCACGTAGATGGCCGGCGGCGCCAGCATCGCGAGCACCAGCGTGCTGTCGACGATAGTCTCGGTCGCGTAGACCGGCTCCGGGTGCAGGAACGCCAACCCCGGCCCGCGGAAGATCATCCGCGCCGTGATCACGAAGCGCGAGTACGGCCACGCCTCGAGCGCGATCCTGGGTGACAGCAACAGCCGCACGAGCACGCCGGCGACCACGATCGCGAGCAACGCCCACTTCATCCACGGCTCGGTGTCCTTCAGCGTGTGCCGCAGCAGCGCCGCCAACACCAGCGCGAACACGCAACCGAGCAGCAGCCCATCCTTCGCCCAGTTGCGCAGCAACAGCAGCCCCATCTCTCGGTAGGGATACTGGCGCGCCTCGTCGGCATAGAAGACGTCGCGCTTCCAGAAGTCGCCGTCATCGTTGCGCTCGATCGTCGCGGTCAGCTCGGCGACCGCGGCCTCGCTGCCGGCCGGCTCGCCGACGATCGCCAACGCGAAGCCCTCCAGCTGGCGCGAGTTCGGTGGCGCGTGCTCGGGGTGATCGAGGCTCAGCTGCGCAAAGGCGCCGTCCGGACCCGCCACCCAGAAGTGGATGGTCCCGCTGTCGATCGAGAACGAGTGCAGCGTCCAGCCCGGCGCGAGCTCATCGCCGAGCTTGTGGGGGTCGAGCAGCGCGAGGATCTCGTCCTCGCGTCCGGGCGGGATCACGGGGCGCTCGGCCATCACCGCGCGCGGGAACAGCAGGACGACCAGCGTGAGCAGCAACATCCACGCACGCGCGCGCGCACGCACGAGAGGGAGCGAGCCTGACCGAGCGTCGCGCGAGCGGGTCACGAGCCGCAGCATACCCGCGCCCGCAACGACCGGTCACGACGGAGGCCGACCCGCGCTCGGGCGGATATCATCCCGCTCGTGGTCGACGAGGTCGAGCAAGCCACCGAGCCCACGGCGTTGGCCGAGCGCGAACCGATCGCGCTGCCGCGCCTGCTGAGCCCCCGCCAGGTCTCGCTCCGGGCGATCGGCGTGGTGGTGGCCGTCGAGGTCGCTGCGTTTTCGCTCGCCGTGGTCACGCAGTTCGGCGCCGCGTTCGGGGTCGCGCTCGTCGGCATCCTGGTCTGGAGCTTTCATCGCCGCGCCGAGTCTCAGCGCGCGCTCGCAAGCATCGAGCGCGCCCGCGAGCTGCTCGATCTCAACCGCGCCGAAGAGGCCGCCACCGAGCTCGACCAATTGCTCGCACGCCGCTCCACGCCACCGCACACGCGCCCGCTCGCGGCCTTCAATCGCGCGCTCGTGGATCTGCGTCGAGCTCGATACGCACACGCTCGAGCCCGACTCGACGCCGTGCTCGACTCCGGCTGGCTGGAGAACCGCCGCTTCCTGCAAAACTTCGCGCCGCTGGTCCACGCCGCGGCGATGCTGGTCGCGGTGCTCGAAGGCGACCTCGAGGCCGCCGAGCGTTACCACCGAGCGGGCCGCAGCGGCGCGTTCGATCTCGATCGTCACTGGTTCGTGGCCGAGAGCTTCGACCTCGCCCGACGCGAGCGCTTCACCGAGCTGCTCAGCAAGTTCGAGCGCAGCTGGGAGGCGATCGAGGGCACAGTCTCGGGCACCGGCATTCGCCAGCTGCAATTGCTCGAGGCCTACGCGCTGAGCCGCGTGAGCGGCCGTGAGGATCACTATCGCGGCCTCCATTCAGGCCAGGAGATCCACGCGCTGCTGCACGGCATCCGACCGGGCCGCTTCGATCATCTGGCCGCGCAGTGGCCCGAGCTGCGCGAATTCATGCAGAGCCATCGCCTCACCGCGTAGTCGCGTTGACGCTCGTATACGGATGGGGTACCGAGGATCCATGATCCGTCGTGGCTTCGTTGCAGTTGGATGCCTGGTGCTGGCGCTCGCCTGTGGCGGCGATTCGGATGACGTCGGAGCCTTCACCACGAATGGCACGGGCGAGGGTGACGGGGACGCCGACGCCCCGGGTGATGGCGACGGCAGCGACAATGACAACGGTGACGGTGACGGCGACGGCGAGGCCGAGAGCAACGGTGACGGCGATGGCGAGGCCGAGAGCAATGACAACGGTGACGGCGACGGCGAGGCCGAGAGCAACGACAACGGTGACGGCGACGGCGAGGCCGAGGGCAACGGCGACGGCGACGGCGACCCGTCCGGCTGCAGCAAGGCCGACATCCTGTTCGTGATCGACAACTCGGGCTCGATGCTCGAGGAGCAGACCAAGCTGACCCAGTCGTTCCCCGGCTTCATCACCGATCTCGAAGCGCTCGCGCCCCAGCTCGACTACCACATCATGGTCATCGACGTGGACGCGTGGGTGTACGAGCAATGCGAGCTGCTCTGCCAATTTCAGCCGTTCCCAGACGTCTGCGTCGGCTACCAGTGCGGGTTCACGACCCCCGCCGCGTGCGAGGACGTGCTCGGTGCGGGCGTCATCCACCCCAAGGGCCACAACGCCAGCAACATGAATTGCAACTTCGCCGGCGGCGGTCGCTACATGACCAGCGATCAGCCCAACCCCGCCGCAGCCTTCTCGTGCGCGGCCCGAGTCGGCACCGACTCGACCGACGATCCCGAGCGCCCGATGGAGGCGATGAGCCAAGCCGTCGCGAGCGTGGGTCAAGCCGCGACCTGCAACTCGGGGTTCCTGCGTGACGACGCGATCCTGATCGTGGTGTTCGTGACCGACGAGAATGACGACGTGGGCGATGGCTCCGCGGGCACCGTCGCCGACTGGCGTCAGGCGCTGATCGACGCCAAGCAAGGCAACGAGGCGGCGATCGGCGTCGTCGGTGTGTTTGGTGACAACGACATCCAGGGTGGAATCTGCGGTCCGCTCGGCATGGAGAGCGGCGCCGAAGAGGCGCCGCGGCTGCGCGAGTTCGTCGAGTCGTGGGGCCAGCAGGGCCGCTTCTCCTCGATCTGCGCGCCGAGCTACGCCACCATGTACGAGTCCGCGATCTCGCTGATCGACGTGACCTGCGAGAGTCTCTAGAGCGGCTGGCAGACGTCGCCCGGACCGTCGGCGATCGTCACGCAGCGCATGCCGTCCGGGCACCCGCCGCCCGCGGCCTCGGGCGAGCAGGGAATCTCGCACGCGTGAAAGAGCGGCCCCGAAGGCCCCGCGATGCCGTAATAGCTGAGGCACTGCCGCGGCGACTCACACGGCTGGCCCTCGCACATCGGCGGGTCCTGAACCGCTGGCGTCGGCGAAGCGGGCTCGGGCGGCTCGCCACCGCCCGCTTCCGCGGACGCGGGCGTTCGGCACCCGAGCGCAAGCAGGACCAGACAAGCCGTGGACAGACGCAGCATCACGAACCCTCACGCGAGGTTGTGAAAGACCGCCTGCACGTCGTCGTCCTGCTCGAGCCGGTCGATCAGCTTGATCACCTCGTCGGCCTGCTCGTCGCTCAGCTCCGTCGTCGTCTTCGGCACCCACTCGAAGCCCGACGACGCGACCGCGATGCCACGCCCCTCGAGCGCGGCCTGCAGGCTGCCAAAGTTCTCACGCACGCAGCGGAGCGCCAGCAGCGGCTTGCCGTCGTCACTCTCGGTCTCGACGATCTCCTCGAGCCCGTGATCGATCAGCTCGAGCTCGATCTCATCGCGCTGCACGCCCTCGGGGCTGATGCGGAACACCCCGAAGTAATCGAACATGAACGACACGCTGCCGCTCGCGCCCAGGTTGCCGCTCTCCTTCTTGAACGCCGAGCGAACGTTGGCGACCGTGCGGGTCGGGTTGTCGGTCGCCGCCTCGACGATGATCGCAATCCCGTGCGGCCCGTAGCCCTCGTACGAGAGCGGCTGGTAGTCGGTCGTATCGCCCGCGCCCGCGGCCTTCTCGATCGCGTTTTGGATCTTGTCCTTGGGCATGTTGACCGAGCGAGCGTTCTGCATCGCGCGGCGCAACGCCGGGTTGGCCTCCGGGTCGGGGCCTCCGGCCTTCACGGCCATCGCGATCAGTCGGCCTGCGCGGGTGAACGCCTTGGCGTCGCGGTCACCCCGCTTCAACATGGTCTGCTTGCGGTTCTCGAAGGTGCGGCCCATCTGGCGGAACTGCCTCCTGGCCGACTTCTACACCGGCGCCAGAGGGCTCGCCAGCCCTACGGCGCCCCCTGATTCGGGCGCTCGCGCACGCTCGAACGAGCCTTCTGCGAGCCCGCGCTGGACACGTCGACCCGGTCGCCCCGCTGCTGACCGCATGGGCCCTCGATCGCACCCGCGACACGAGCCGCGACACCACACGCGATGATCTCCCGATATGTCTTGCAATCGATTCATGAGAACCATTTCTCGACATCGACATGAACCGATTGCATGGCGCCGTCCCGCACCGCGACAATCGTCCGAGCAAAACATCGAGCGCGAATGCCCCCGTACATTGCACACGAGCGCAACATTTGAGGCGTGTCCAACGATGTGGACCACTACAGCTGACTCAGTTACAGTCCCCCCGTGACCACCAAGCTCAGCAAATTGCTCATCCTCGCCACCCTCGCCCTCGCCGCTCCGCTCGGCTGCAAGGACAAGGAGGCCGAAACGCCCAAGGAGGTCAAGGTGCTCGAAGCCGCCAGCAACGGCTCGCCGATCTCCGCCGAGCTCGTCAAGTTCACCGGCGAAGGTGAAGGCCGCGGCATGGAGGTGCTCCTCTACAATACCGGCGACAAGACGGCGGTCGCGTACTTCCTCTTGTTCCGCTACTACGACGCCAACGACAAGCTGCTGAAGGTCAAGCCCGGCACACCGTTCGAGGCCGATCACGACTTCACCTCGATGTCGGGCAACAAGTACAAGTGCGAGCCCAAGCAAAACGTCACGCTCGAGATCGAGGGGGACTTCATCGCAGTCCCGCCCGAGGCCGTGCGTGCCGAGATCCTCGCCTCGCAGGTGCGGTCCGTCGCCGCCGACGGCACCACCATCGAGGACTGGTGGAGTCAGGAAAACTTCGGCGAGTGGCCGGCGAAGTAATAGGCTCGCACGAACACGAGCGGCCCCGCGCGGACGCTCGTGTTCGTGCGTGCGATCACGTCGGCTACGCGATCACTTGTAGCCACCACCCCCGGACAAATAGCATTCACAGTCGTACTTGCTCACCTTGCACGTGGCCTCGTCGACGGTTTCGCCCTTGTCGAGCAGCTTCACGGTGAACTTGTCGTTCTCGAAGTCCAGCCTGGTCTTGGCTTTCCATTTCTCCTTGCCCTCACACTTCGCGTCGGTGTGGACCTGGGCGTGGATGTCGAAATCCTCCTTGTCGTGCTTGTCGATCTCGCCGATATCCTCGACCTTCGAGATGTCGAACGACTTCTTGTCGCCCTGCGCCTCGACCTCCTGTTTGCCAGGGTTGATGCACTCGGTCTCGGCCTTGCCCTCGGCCAACAGCTTCACCTTGGCGTTGTGGGCGGGGCCTTCGACCTTGCCCCAGACCTCGATCCGACCACCCTCGACCTCGCACTCGGGCGCCTCCTTGAACTCGGCCTCCTTGGAATAGCCGCCACCGCCACCACCATAGCCACCACCATAGCCACCACCGCTCTTCCCGGCGAGAGCGAAGCTCGCGGTGAACATCCCCGCCGCACAAATGAGAGTAGCACCAATATGCTTGACACTTCGGTATTGCATGAGATTCATGAGAACCCCCTTTCGAGTTTTCAAGTTAGTCCACTCGCATCGGACGCCTCGTGTCATCGACCGATGATTTGCGAGAACGTCGAATCACCGCCCGTCAAATGCGATCTCACACGGGCGCATGATTTGGGCGCGGGCAGCGAGCGAGGATCGGTCCTTTGTCATGGAAATTAGCGCTGCGTGCAGATAGAATGACCGGGTGCGGACGACCAAACCCATCGCCGAGCAGCCCGGCACCCGCTGCGTGACGACGTTGTTGCTCGCCACGCTGGCCGTGAGCGCCTGCGCGACGGCAGGCCGCCCAGCCGAGCGCACAATCTCGAGCGCGGCGGCCACTGACGCCAGTCGCACATTCCAACGCGAATACGATCAACAACTGCGGGACGATCCGGTATCGTGTCTCACGACGATTGCCGCACATTATCTCCCGCCCGGCAGCGTAGCGTCGATATCTGTCAATTCTACGACCACCCTCGATTTCGAGGCGACCGACGAGGCATTGATTGTCCGGCATGGTCCCGAACAGCACCGGATCGAGGCCCACGCCGTGCTGCCCCTCGATGACCGGCACGCGCTGTCGATCTCGCGCCAGGAGCTCGACTGGCGCGTGCTGGTCCACGACCACGACACATCGCGGCGAGCGAGCTTTTCCGGCGTCAGGTGGTTTCCGGTCGACGACCGCCTAATCGTCGAGGCTCGCTGGGCGCCCACGTCACCGCGCGAGCCGATGCTCCTGCAGACCAGCCGCGGCGTGAGCAAGACCCTCTACGTGGCCGGCACCGCCAGCTTCACGCTCGACGGCGCGAGCGCGAGCCTGCTGGTGTTCGCCTACTCGGCCGACCCGCAGCCCGGCGAGCCGCTGCTGATCCCGTTTCGCGACGCGACCTCCGGCGAGCAGTCGTACGCGGCCGGCCGCTACCTCGAGCCCGAAGCGCCCACGGGCACGACGCTCACGCTCGACTTCAACCGCGCGACCAATCCGCTGTGTGCCTACAGCGAGCACTACAATTGCCCGATGCCGCCGCGCTTCAACGTGCTGCCCTTCGCGATCGAAGCCGGGGCTGCGCAGCCGCATTGAAGCGCTTGGGCTCGCAGCGGGCAGGCAGGCCCACGGCGGACAGCACGCGGCCCCGATCCGGTATCCTGCGCGCAGTGGCGAACATCGGCTACATCCAGGTCGTCCGGCACTGCAACCACTTCTGTGGCTTCTGCTCGAACCCGACCACGCCGTACAGCCACACCTTCGACTCGATGAAGGTGCTGGTCGACGACTTCGTCGAGCGCGGCTACTTCGGCGTGATCCTGACCGGCGGCGAGCCGAGCCTGCACCCCGAGCTGCCGAGCATCTGCGCGTACGCGAGCGAGCGAGGGCTGCACGTCCGCATGATCACCAACGGCTCGCGCCTGGCCGACAAGAAGTTCGCCAAGGCCATGGCCGAGGCCGGCCTGAAGATCGTGCACGTGTCGATCTATTCGGTGATCGAGGAGATCGAGGATCGCCTGCGCGGGACCCCGGGCACGCTGCCGGTCGCCCTGCAGGCGCTCGACAACGCCCACGAGTTTGGGATCGACGTCAACATGAATTGCGTGATCAACAAGCTCAACGCTGATCACCTCGATCTCAACATTCGCTACTTCATCGAGCACCACCCCTACATTCGCCACTTCGTGTGGAACAACCTCGATCCCTCGATGGGTCGGGCCGAGGTCAATCAAGATCAGTTCACGCCGCGGCTGGCCGACCTCGAGCTCTCGCTGCACCGCGCCTGTCGGCTGCTGCAGCGCAGCGGTCGGACCTTCCGGGTCGAGAAGGTCCCGCTCTGCTACATGACCGAGTTCGCGTGGGCGAGCACCGAGACCCGCAAGATCGTCAAGTCGGAGGAGCGCATCGTTCACTTCCTCGACGACAAGCAGACCGTGCGCCAGCGCGAGTGGGGCCACAAGTACGCCGACGTGTGCGAGCAGTGCTCGCTGCGCTCGATCTGCGGCGGCGTGTTCGATCGCGGCGGCGCCTACGATCCTGCCGAGCTCTACCCGGTGTTCGTCAGCCGCGACGCGATCGTCGAGCAGATCCTCAACGACCCCAATGACCCGAGCTTCGGCAAGCTGACGCTCGAGCAGTGGAAGCAGCGCTTCGACGGGCCCCCGCGCCCGGCCAATCACGACGACGACATTCCGCCCGAGAGCATGCGCCTCGACGGGCCGACCGTCGGCCAGGTGACCGAGAAGAGCCGCAAGCTGTTCGAAGCCAAGCGCAAGGCCGAGGCCAAGAAGGCCGAGAAATCCGGGGTCGCGCTCGAGAACACCCGGCTGGTCGAGCGCGCGCTCGATGACGATCCAATCTGACGCGGGTGCGCCCGGCGATGGACGCACCCGCGCAGTCGCTGTCGCATGATCACCAGTGCTTCTTGTCGTCGTCGTAGTCGCACCAGGCCTTGTCGTCATCCCAGTCGTCGAACTCGCACTCGGCGGTCTCGAGGATCTTGCGCTCGTCGCCCCAATCATCGTTGCTCACGACCTTCACGTGGACGTCCTCGACGATCACCTTGCGCTCGCTCGACCAATTCTTGTTCGGGCATTTCACCTTGCCGCCGTGGTGCCGGTCGATGTCCACCTCGACGTAGAACTTCTCCTTGTCGTAGATCTTGCCGATCCACACGGAGTCGCGCTTGCTGAAGTCCCGCACGCGGCTCTGCTCCCAGACCAGCTTGCCAGCCGGGTTGTAGCAGAGCGCCTTGATCACTCCGCTGACCTCGACCTTGACCTCGACGTCGTGGGCCCGGCCGTCCAGCACCCCCCACACTTTGACCTCGTCACCGTCGCGCTTGGCCTCGAGCTCCTTGATTCGTACATCATCGTATTTGTCGTCATCGTGGTCGCCGGGCCAGGCAAGCGAGAATGTGGCCGGAAGCATCACCGCGGCGCCGAGGACCGCCCCACCAACTGCGCTGATATTACGGTATTTTGTGCGTTTCATGAGAACCCTCTCGGCTCCCAACGTAGTCCGCACACGCGAGCTGGCCTCGCGTAATTCGATCGCCGCTTTGTATTCGCGCGAATTGTTCAATCACCACGCCCGAGCGCGAGCGCGGGCGCGGGTGACGAGACGATCGACGCGCTGACACTGATTTCCAGGCCGTGCTCCGGCCACACCCACGTGTGTGGCGTAATTGGTCAAGCGGCGCCGCGCTCAGCCCGGATCGCAGAAATACAGCGCCTGCAGCTGCTCGGCGCCCGACGCCTGATCGCACCAGCTCCCGCACAGCTCGAGGCTCTGGTAGGGCCCGTTCGGATTCGTGAACACCCAGCCGTCCTCGCTCGCGCAGTCGATCACCTTGGGCACCGTCTGACCGTCCATCTCGACCTCGACCAGCGCGGGGAAGGCCGGCACCGGATCGAGGTGGAGCGTGCAGCTGGTGGCGTCGTCGACGATCGCCTGAATCGCGTCCTGCAGCTCGATCTCGTTCTGGGTCTGGTAGAAATTCGCGGGCCCGCCGAGCGGCTTGCCGCCCGCGACCGCGAGCTCGTTGAGCTTCTCGAACGGGCTGATCCCGTCAGGCTCACCGTTGGGCGGGAAGATGTTGCCGT
>DATLLB010000287.1:0-6979 GCA_035538075.1 Enhygromyxa sp. | reverse complement strand
TTGGCCTGCGCGCGCGCGGCCAACTCGGCCGGGGTCAGCGGGGCCTTCTTGCGGCGCTTGCCGACCGCGGAGTTGTCGTCGTTGGCGGCCGCCTCTTCGTCGCCCTCTTCCTCTTGCTCTTCGTCGCCTAGCTCGGCGAGCAGATCGGGATCGTCGCTCACGCAGATCTCCGGGCGCTCGTCGGCGGCCTCGGGCTGCACCGGCGCGTTCGCAGCGATCGGCGGCTCGACGAGTTCGGGCTCGGGCGCGCGCTCGGGCTCGGCCGCAGCCGCGACCGCCGGGGCGTCGATGACCAGCTGCTTGCGCGGGCGCCTGCGGTTCTTGCGGGCCTCCTTGCCCTGCAGCTCCGTCTTGCTGCCGCCACGCTTGCGCGAGCGCTTGGGCGCCTCCTCGATCGCTTCTTCCTCTTCCTCCTCGTCAGTCTCCTCTTCCTCCTCCTCTTCGGCCTCTTCCTCCTCCTCGGCCTCTTCCTCTTCTTCGGCCTCCTCCTCTTCTTCGGCCTCCTCTTCTTCCTCCTCCTCGACCTCCTCTTCCTCCTCCTCGTTCGCCTCGCCCTTCTCCTTGTCGTTCCAGTTCTGCTCGGCGTACTCGCGCTGCGCCCGAGCGATGCCGACCACGCCCGACCACAAATAGCGCACCACCCACAGCGCCCCGCGGCCGATCGCCTTGCCGGCCACGATCAGGTGCGCGAAGGTCAGCGGCGTCGATGCGATCAAGCCCAGGCACATGATTGCGAACGTCAGCAGGTAGGTGCCCGCGTGATCGAACAGCCCGATGCTGACCTCGCCGAGCAGCTCGCCCGAGAGCCCGCCGCTCGTGTAGCCGTGCACGCGGTAGTCCGGGAACATCACGTGCAACAGCACGCAGCCGGCCAGCGTCGCCGACGAGAAGCCCACGCCCTCGCCGATGCGCAGCTCCATGCGGTGACCGAGCAAGGCCTTGATGCCGATGCCGAGCACGCCGAGCACGATCAGGTAGCCGGCCATCCCGAAGCCCGCGTACAGAGCCGAGGCCACCAACCGCCCGACCGGGCCCATGAGGTTGCCGTCGCCGAACTGGTACGAGGCCAGCCCGCCGAACATCAGGCCGCCAATCGCAAGCAGCGCAACCCCCAAGAACTCGCCCCAACCACGAGGGATCCCGGGATCGCTCGCCTGGGCGTCTCGACTGCGTTGGTTCTTGGCCATTTTTCCTGGTGATTTCGAGGGTTTGGCAGTGGATGGGGCGGGCTTTTCGCCTCGTTGGCCGCTGGAGTCGCGGGTCTCGCCGGACCGGGGTACTTTCACGGCCATCATGCGACGTGCCGCCATCCTGCTCCCCCTTTTCTCCCTCCTGCTCGGAGGCTGCAAAAAAGATGAACTCGAGGCGGCCCTAGCGGATGCGCAGTCCCAACTGGCGCAGACCCGCAAGGACCTCGAGGCCGAGAAGCAAGCCAACGCCGCGCTCCGGGGCGAGAACCAGACGCTCCAAGAGAAGATCGCGGAGCTCGAAGGCGAAATCGCCCAGCTCAACGAGCAAATCAAGGACCTGGCCGAGAAGGCCGGCGTGACCGAGAAGGAGCTGGCCGAGCTCCGCGCCGAGAAGGCCAAGCGTGAGAAGGAGCTGGCCGTCTACCGCAACCTGTTTGCGAGCCTCAAGAAAATGGTCGACGCGGGCACCATCAAGGTCGGCTTCCGCGAGGGCCGCTTGGTCGTCGAGCTCGACGACGCGATCTTGTTCGACTCGGGCCGCTCGGAGCTGAAAGAGGAAGGCCAGGCCGCGCTCACGCAGCTGGTCGCGCCGCTCAAGGAGGTCGACCGCGAGTGGATCGTGGCCGGCCACACCGACAACGTGCCGATCAAGACCGCCAAGTTCAGCAGCAACTGGCAGCTGAGCACGGCCCGCGCGATCGAGGTCGTCGGCTACATGGTCGAGAACGGCATGCCCGCCGATC
Organism: Enhygromyxa sp.; assembly: GCA_035538075.1. Taxonomy (GTDB): domain Bacteria; phylum Myxococcota_A; class Polyangia; order Nannocystales; family Nannocystaceae; genus Plesiocystis. The sequence continues at coordinate 5,046 of DATLLB010000287.1, read as the reverse complement.
GCATGGGCGCCGCCGGGTATGCCGAGTTCGATCCGATTGCGGACAACGCCACGCCCGAGGGGCGCTCGCAGAACCGGCGCATCGAGATCATCTTGATGCCGACCATTCCGCAGAACCTGCAGGACATGCTCACCGGTTCGGGCTCGTGATCCAGCCGCGCTTCGCTGTCGCCGCGCTCGCGAGCGTGCTCGTCCTCGCCTGCTCCACCCGCAAGGGGTTTGGAGACGAGGCGGGGTCGAGCACGGACTCGACCGAGTCGAGCGGGCTCTCGACCGGCGACATGAGCGATGGGCCAGTGCCCGACTGCCAGCCGATCCTGCAGGAGGACGGCAGCGTGTCGGGCTTCGAGCTGTGCACGAGCAGCGGCGACGTGCACCGAGTCAGCGCGCAGACCTGCACCGACCCGACCCCCGTGTCCGACGCGAACGGGTGTCCCTACGGTCACTGCTTCAGTGATGAGGACTGCGACGAGGCGCCCTACGGGGCTTGCCAGCTCACCGGTCATCACGCGCCCAACTGCACCTGCGTGTACGGCTGCACGAGCGACGCCGATTGTGGGCCTGGGCAGGTCTGCATGTGCGCGCCGATCGACGTGGGCACGACTTGCATCGCAGCCGACTGCCGCACCGACAATGACTGCGCCGAGGGCCAGCGCTGCCTGCTTACGCCAAGCATGAACTGGGAGGACCCGAGCCTCCACTGCGTCGACTAGTTGAGCACGTTGAGCCGAACGTGACCGCCGACCAGCTCGACGTTCACTCGTAGGTTCGCCTGCGCCGCGACGTGCCAGCGATCGGCGGGCGTCGACGGCTGCAGCTGCAAGAGCGGCGTGGCCTCGACCCGCTCGGTGGCGATCGCTTCGCCCTGATAATCCCCGAGCAGGTACAGCGCGGCATAGGGCGCGTTGGCGATCGAGCCGTGGATGATCAGCTGGATGTCGAGCACGCCCGAGCGCGCCGCGGCGCTGCGCAGCACCTCGCGGGTGCGGGCGCCGTTGGCTCGCAGGTAGACCGGCGCGTCGAGATCGCGGCGATAGACGATCGTCGGCCCGAGCACCGGGTTGCGATTGAGCAGCAGCTCGACGCGGATGCCCTGGCTCGGCGGATCGTTCGGCGACGGCGGCTGCTCGAGCGAGACCCAGCGCAACCACACCACGAAGCTGTCGTGCTGTAGATCGAAGCGCAGGGTCGGATAGCGGGCCGTCGCCATCGCGCGGAGTGTACTGCGAAGAGTAATATCCGGCCCATGACCTCGGGCTCGCCGCCGATCACGATCCCCGATCGCCTCAACATGGCCCAGTGGTTCCTCGACGCCCGGCTCGACGAGGGGCTCGGCGACAAGATCGCCGTCCACTACCACGGGGATCCGGAGCACCCGGATACCGATCCCGCGCGCGAGCACAGCTACGCCGAGCTGGTCGCCGAGAGCTGCCGAGTGACCAACCTCCTGCGCGAGCTCGGGCTCGGCATCGAGGATCGCGTGCTGCTGCTGATGCCCGACACGCCCGCGTTCGTGGCCGCGTACTTCGGCGTGCTGCGGGCCGGCTGCGTCGCGGTGCCGGCCAACAACTGGCTGACCACCAAGGACTACGCCTACTACCTCGAGTACGCGCGGCCGAAGGCGGTGATCGTCGACGCGGAGATCTGGGCTCACGTCGACGAAGCGCGACCGGCCGGGCGCTACACCAAGCACTACATCGTCGACGATCGCACCGGCGCACCCGCGCCCGCCGGCACGATCGACTTCCGCAGGGCCACCGCCGCGCTGCCGAGCGAGGCCGAGACCGAGCCGACCTACCGCGACGACTTCGCGACGTGGCTGAGCTCGAGCGGCTCGACCGGCTTCCCCAAGTGCGTCGTGCACATGCACCACGACTTCGTGTGGAACACGATCGCCTACGCGCAGCGGACCCTCGGCATCGCCCGTGACGATCGCACGATGTCCGCGCCCAAGCTGTTCTTCGGCTACGCGCTGGCCAGCAACATGCTGTTCCCGTTCTCGGTCGGAGGCAGCTGCGTGCTGCTGTCGCATCGCGTCAAGCCTTCGGAGTACTTCGAGCTGATCGATCGCTATCAGGTCACGCAGTTCGTCACGGTGCCGACCACGATCGCCAAGATGGTCGCGGACGCCGAGCGTGGCGCTGCGCAGGGCCGCGACCTCTCGCGCCTGCGCTCGCTGATCTCGGCCGGCGAGGCGCTCCCGGGCCGCGTCTATCGATCCTGGCGCGAGCGCTTCTCCGCCGAGATCTACGACGGAATCGGCTCGGCCGAGATGTTCCACATCTACGTGACCAACCGCCCCGGCGACGTGAAGGAGGGCAGCCTCGGCAAGATCGTCGACGGCTACGAGTACGAGCTGATCGGCGAGGACGGCAAACCAGTTGCTCGCGGTGAGATCGGCACGCTGGTGATCCGCGGGCCCTCGGCCGGGCTCTGCTACTGGCGCATGCGTGACAAGAGCCGCGAGACCTTCCACGGCGACGCGGTGGTCGGCGGCGACAAGTTCATGGTCGATGCCGACGGCTACTTCTGGTACTGCGGCCGCGGCGACGACATGCTCAAGTGCTCGGGCGTGTACGTGTCGCCGGTCGAGGTCGAGAACGCGCTGCTCGGTCACCCGGCCGTGCGGGAGGCCGGCGTGGTCGGCTTTCGCGACGACGACGAGCTCGAGAAGACCATGGCCTTCGTCGAGCTCAACGCCGGGCACGAGCCCAGCCCGGCGCTGGCCGAGTCGATCGTCGACTACTGCCGCACGGTCATGGCCGGGTTCAAGGCCCCGCGCAGGATCGAGTTCATGGCCGAGCTGCCGCGCACCGAGACCGGCAAGATCCGCCGCGCTGCGCTGCGCGAGCTGGCGGCCGCGCGCGTGGAGGCGTCGGCATGAGCGGCCACGAGCTCGCGCGCATGACCTACGTCGAGGTCGAGGCCTTGCTGGCGCGACCCGAGAAGAAGATCGCCCTGCTCCCGACCGGCAGCACCGAAGCCCACGGGCCTCACCTGCCGCTCGCTACCGACTCGATCATCGCCGAGGAGATGGCCCGCCGCGCGGCCGAGCAGCTGAGCGCGCGCGGGTTCGTAGCGGTGCGCCTGCCGACCCTGCACTACGCGGTGACCGACTGGGCCGCCGAGTTCGCTGGCTCGGCTGGGATCAGCAAGTCGAGCGCGCGCGCAATCCTGCTCGAGCTCGCCCGCCGCTGCGGCGCGATGGGCTTCGACGCGACCGTCCTGGTCAACGCTCACCTCGAGCCCGACAACATCGCGACGCTGCGCGACGTGACCCGCGAGCACGCCGAGTCGGGCGCGCCGGGGTTGCTGCTGTTCCCCGACAAGACGCGGCGCCGCAACGCCGAGCGCCTGACCGCGGAGTTTCAGAGCGGCTCGTGTCACGCCGGGCAGTACGAGACCTCGCTGGTGCTCGCCGTCGATCCCACGCTCGTGCGCAGCGACCTGGCCGAAGCGCTGCCTGAGCATCGCGTCCCGCTGCACGAGCACATCGCCCGCGGGGCCAAGAGCTTCGGCGAGTGCGGGCTCGATCAGGCGTACTGCGGCGATCCGGCCGGGGCCTCCGCGGAGGAAGGACAGCGCAGCTACGACGCGCTCGCGGCGATGATCGTCGACGCGGTGCTCGAGGCGTTTCCGAGCTAACTGTCAGTCCCCGAGCGGCGCGTCGGTCGAGCCCTTGAGGCGCAAGTACGACTTCTCCTTGTACTGCTTGACGACGTGCTTGCGACCCTCGCCCGACTGCTTGGCCTTCTTCAGCGAGTGCTGAGCGGCCGCGAGCGCGTCGGCCTCCTCCTGCAGCTTGCGTCGCTGGGCCTCGTCCGTGGCGTTCTCGAGCTTGGTCCCGATCTCGGACTCGGCCTCGGCGAAGATCTCCTCGGCTGCCGCGAAGTCGTTGCGCTCGACCGCCTCCGAGGCCGCCCGCAGCTTGGCCGCGGACTCGATCTCCGCCACGCGCACGGTCACCTCGGTGCGCTCCGACGTGCGGGCGAGCGCCGGATCGTCGGCGAGGATGATCGTCGCGGGCAGCTCGAGCGTGACGATCGGCGCGTCGGCTCCGGCCGCGCTGTCGATCGGCCGGTAGCGCACCGTGATCATCCCAAGCTCGATCGTCTCGCCCGGCACGCCCCGCAGCGCATGGTTGGGGATCTCGAGCTGCGCCACGATCTCGCGCGACTGCCCGCTGCTGAGATAGCCGACGCGCACGCTCGTGCGGCGCTCCTCGGTCTTGCTCACGTAGCCGTGCACGGCGACCACCGAGGTTGGCTCGCGCGCCGCAAACTCGACCGAGAGATCGGCGGCGACCGAGCTCGTCAGCCCGGCCAGCTCCGCCGCGAGCACGCTGGGGATCTGCGGCCCGTCCTCGATGTAGTGGTAGCGACCGCCGCCCTCGTCGGCCACCAGCGTCATCAAGTCCTCGTTGTAGTCGGCGCCCACGCCCAGCGTCGACACCGTGGTGCCCGTCCCATAGCCCGCCGCCACGCGTGCGGCGATGACCGGCGGCCGCTGTTCGCCCTGGTTGGCGAGCCCATCCGAGAGCAGCAGCACGTGGGCCAGTCGCCCGCCACCATCCTGCCGCTCGAGGACATCGAGCGCCTCGAACAGCGCGGGCCCGAGCGCCGTGTATCCGCCCGGCTCGATGTCGAGCAACGCCTCGCGCAGCGCGAGCACGCCCTCGGAGTCAGCCATGCGCGCGAGCACGTCGGTGGTCACGACGTCGTCGTAAGTGATCAGCGTGACCCGATCGCGCGGCTCGAGCTGATTGACGAGATCGATGCCGGCTTGCTTGGCGTGCAGCAGCTTGTCGCCGGCCATGCTGCCCGAGCGATCGAGCACGATCGCGAGATCGAGGTCCGGCCGCACGGTCGCGCCCGCGTCCTTGGCCGCCGACAGGCGAATCAGCACATTGAGCGACTGCGTGGCGAAGAGGCGCTCGCCTGGGACGATCAGCTCGTACTGTGGGATGAACTCGACGCTCACCAGCCCCGCGCTCGCTCGCGCGCCGGCGACGTGCGACATCGCGAAGCGCTTGGATTCATCGGCCTTG
>DATLLB010000286.1:0-4661 GCA_035538075.1 Enhygromyxa sp. | reverse complement strand
CAAGTACGGCGTGCACCGCTACGTGGCCGAGGACTTCGGCATCACCGAGGCCGGGATCGCCGAGCAGTTCGAGGGCTACCGCCAGCGCTTCGGATTGGTGTAGTGCTTTTCGGCGATGCGCCGAAACACACTCCCAAAAATCGCTTCGCGATTTTCGGGAGCACGCCGAAACAGCCCCCTCACGGGGTGGGGTCCAGTACCTCGGCGTTGCGGAGCAGCGAGCCGCGGGCGGTCGGCCACGGCAGGCAGTTGGTCGCCGAGTTGGGCACCGTGTAGACGTGTACGCTCTCGACCATGTCCTCGGCGTCTTTGAGCGACACGACGATCTCCACCGTGCCGTCCGAATCGACATCGGCGAGGGTCGGCACCGCCATCGATCCGCGGCGCGGTAGCGGCAGCTGATGGAGCACGTTGCCGCCGGCATCGAGCACGAACAGGTTGGACTTGTCCTCGTCGGGCGAGTACGTGGCGAACACCAGCTCGGGCACGCCATCGCGGTTGAGATCGCCGATCGCGAGCCCACCGGTCAGCACCCGATCGTCGGTCGTGTAGCTGCTCGACCACAGCACCTGCCCGCTCGCCGCGACGGCGTGAATGCTGCCGTCGAAGCCCGCGAACACGACCTCCTTGCCCGCCTCATCCGCGTCGATGTCGGCGATCGAGACCTGGTTGGTGGCGCCGACGATGTTGGTGCCCTCGTAGTCCCACAGCCCCGCGAGGTAGTTGGGAAAGTGCACCGGCGGATCGAAGCCCGGCAGCCGCGTGACGTCGGGCCGAACCACCCACAGCGCGACGCCCTTCAAGCGATCCGTCTGCGCCGCATTCTGTACCGAGCCGAGCATGATCACCTCCGGCGTGCCGTCCTCGTCGAGATCGGCGATCGCCGGCGCAGTGTTGGTGAAGTGCGCCTGCAAGGCCGTGTCCTCGTCCTCGGCCCAGCCTTGTTGCGCCTCCGCGAGCAGGTGCATGTAGCGAACGCCCGGGGTCTTGATCGACGCAAACCCAGAGTCCGCGTCGAAGGCCTCACCGCTGCCCCGGTGAATGCTCGCGTAGGCGTTGTCATGCGGCGCGACGATGTCGGCCATGCCGTCGCCGTCGAGATCGCCGACCGCCAGGTTCTGGTCGTAGCAGCCCGCGAGGTAGCAGCGCTCGTCGGCCTCGCAGCCGCTCACGCCCGCGGCGTTGGGCGGAAAGCCGGGCACCGGGCTGCCGTCGTTGTTGAACGCCGCCATCACGTCGGTCGGGCCGCCGTGGGCCGGCGCGACCACCAGCTCGAGCGCGCCGTCACCATCGACGTCGCCGGCTGCGAGGCTGCGCAGCTCGTCCTCCCAGCTGATCGGAAAGCCGGCAACCGCGGTGCCGTCGGCTGCGATCAGGTGAATCTGCTCGCGCGCCGCGACGGCGATCTCGAGGCCCGGCAGATCGCTGCGAAGATCGTAGACGATCGGGCTCGCCCAGATCCGGCCCATCCCGGTGTCGTAGCTCCACAGCAAGGTGCCCGACGGCGCCCAGACCTGCACGAGCCCGCTGCGGGCCGCGATGATCTCCATGGCCCCGTCGCCGTCGAGATCGGCGACCGCGGGCGCGCTCAACCACCCTTCTTGCCAGCGGTCGGCCAAGCGCACGAGCAACTCGGGCGCCGCGACCGGGCTGCCGTCGGGATCGGCCGCATCACAGGACGCCGCCGTCGGCGGCTCGCTGCCGGTCTCGCCCGCGTCCGAGGCGTCATCGCTCGCGCTCGGCGACGCACAAGCGAGCAACACGAACGGCAGGATCAGGGCGGCACGATCACGGGAGCGCATGGAAGCCAACATGCGCTCACGCTACCCTAGCCGCCCCGCGAGTCACAGTGAGGACGCCCGACCACAGCTCGCCGATCGACCCGCTCGAGGCGGCCGTGGTCGCGCTCGATCAAGCTCGACCGCGCGAGCTGGCCGAGCGCCTGCTCGAGGCGTGGCGTGACACTCGTGATCCCGGCCTCGCGGACACCTACGAGCTGTTGCTGCGCGAGTTCTCGGCCCCCCCGTTGGCTGGTGTGGACGCGGCCTCGCGGGCGGTGAGCTGGGTCCGCCGCGCCGAGCAACAGCGAGGTGAGCCGCTCGAGCTACCCGTGCTGCTCGCCGAGCCGTGGTCGCCGGAGGTCGACGAGCTCGATCGCCTCCGTCTGCTGCGCGAGTGGACTCCCGATCCATTGCTGGCGACCACGCTCGCTCGCCGGCTTCGCCTCGCCTGGCGCCCGCGCGTGGGACCCGAGGCGCGCGAGGTCTGGCGTAGCGCCATCACGCTGCTGGCCGAGCAAGGTGATCCGCGCCAGCTGCCCACGCTCGAGTGGCTGCGCGAGCTTCCGATGCTGGCCAAGGACGCCGCGCGAGCGCGGACTCGGTTGGCCGCAGTGCGGCCGAGCGCGCTCGCTGCCCAACAGCAAGTCAGCGCAGCCAAGCTGGCCCGACGCGCCCGCTCGCGCAGCGAGCTCGAGACCCGCAGCGCCGAGCGGCTCGCGGCCGTGCACGCCGATCCCGACCGCGATGAGCCACGCCTGGTCTATGCCGATTGGCTGACCTCGCACGGCGATCCTCGCGGCGAGTTCATCACCTTGCAGATCGAGCGCGCGCACGCGGGCACGCCGATCTCGGGGCGCGAGCGAGAGCTGCTGTCGCGCCACGGCGCCGAGTGGGCGGGGGTCATCCATCCCGTGCTCGGCTTCGGCGGCGCGCGGATCTTCGAGCGCGGGTTCACGAGCGTCGCGTCGGTCGAGGTGCCCGAGCTCGACGGCGAGCTGGTCGAGCGCGCCGAGTGGTCGACCCTGCGCACGCTCGATGGCCACGTCTCCAACGCGCTCGCTCGCCGCGGCCCGCTCGATCACCTGCGCGAGCTCTACGGCTTCCTGCAGCTCGAGCGCTTCGTCGCGCTGCGAGCCGACAATCGCCTGGCTGCGGTCGAGTGCTACGAGTGCTCGCTCGCCGATCCCAACCTGCCGCTCGAGATCCCGCTCGGGCTGCGCACGCTCTTGGTCCGCCGGGCGCTCGACGACGTGCTGCTGCGCTTGCTCGACTCGCCTGCGATCACCGGGCTCGAGCGGCTCGGCGTCTACTATGGATCGCCCGACAGTGTCGCCGCCGATCACCGCGAGCGTCGCTCCGTTCGTCATCGCTTCGAGCTGCTGCGTGGTCGCCTGCCCGCGCACGTGCGCGAGCTGTGCTTGTTCGACGACCACACCTATCGCGCGAGCCGGCCCTGGGGCTGGACGTTGACCTTCTCACGAGACGAGCTCGGCAGCTTCTCGCAGCTGCGCGTCGACTGGGGCGAGCCGGCCCGCGGGTATCAATCGGGCGCGGTCTCACAGCTGATCGAGCTGATCGGGGCGCTCGGATCAGGAAGTCTTCGCAAGCTCATGCTCGGGCGCTTCGATGATCCGCAGCGCACGTCGGCGATCGAGCGCCTGCACGAGTGGGCGGATGCCTCGCAGTGCGAGCTGAGCGTGTAGACTCCTCGAGATGCCCGAGCCGCTCGAGCCGGCCTCGCCTGCGGAGTCCAACGATCCCGAGACCCAGGCGATGGTCATGCGGATCCAAGCCCGGCTGTTCGACATGCCGGCCGCGCCCGTGCGAGTGGGGCACTTCGAGCTGCTCAAGGTGCTCGGCGCGGGCGGCATGGGGGTCGTGCATCTCGGCCGCGACGAGCTGCTCGATCGCCAGGTTGCGATCAAGCTGATCCGCAGCGAGCGAACCCAGTCCGAGATCGCCCGCGCTCGACTGCTGCGCGAGGCTCAGGCGATGGCCCGGGTCTCGCACCCCAACGTCGTGCAGGTCTACGAGGCTGGCGAGCACGACGGACGTGTGTTCGTGGCGATGGAGCTGGTCGAAGGCCAGACGCTGCGGCAGTGGATGGACGCCGAGGGTCGCACCCGGCCGTGGGCCGACCGCTTGCGAGTGCTGCGAGCGGCCGGGCGCGGGCTCGCGGCCGCCCATCGGGCCGGTGTGATCCACCGCGACTTCAAGCCCGAGAACGTGCTGCTCGATGGCGCGGGCGAGCCCAAGGTCGGCGACTTCGGCTTGGCTGGCGTCGACGCGCCGGCGAGCCGGGCGACCACACGCGACGACGACTCGTCGGGCTCGCTGACGCAGACTGGCGCGCTGCTGGGCACCCCGCTCTACATGGCGCCCGAGCAGCACGCAGCCGGCACGGTCGATGCCCGTAGCGATCAGTTCGCCTTCTGCGTGGTCGCCTACGAGCTGCTCGTCGGTCAGCGACCGTTCGAGGGCGAGACGCTGATCGAGCTGAGCGAGCGCGTGAGCGAGGGTGAAGTGCGTCCAGTGCCGAGCGCTTGTCCGACGCCGCGGTGGTTGCTCGCGGTGATCCTCCGCGGGCTGAAGGTCGATCCCGAGCAACGCTGGCCGTCGATGGAGGCGCTGCTGCAGGCGATGGCGCCCCGGAGGCGGCGGCTCGGCGTGGTGATGGCCTCGGGCATGGCCGGCCTCGGGCTCGCGCTCGGGCTCGCGTGGGCGTGGCCGGTCCCGGGATCGTCGAGCGACGCGGGCTCACGCTGCGAGCGAGGTCGCAGCGAGCTCGCCGACGCCTGGAGTCTCGCCCGCCGCGAGGCGATCGAGCGTGCGCTGCTCGACACCAAGCTGCCCTACGCCGGCGACACCTTCACCCGCATC
>DATLLB010000285.1:0-5437 GCA_035538075.1 Enhygromyxa sp. | reverse complement strand
GTTCTCGAAGTCGACCTTCTCGGCCCAGCCACGCAGCGAGAGCACCTTGGTGATCGCCGCCGTCAGCGTCGTCTTTCCGTGGTCAACGTGACCGATCGTCCCGATGTTCACGTGGGGCTTGTCGCGAACGAACTTTTCCTTCGACATGGCGATTCTTTTCTCTTACTTGCGTTGCGACTAGTAGCCGCGAACCTTCGTGATGAGTTGTTGCTGGAGGTCGATCGAGACCTCAGCGTAGGTGGCGAACTGCATCGTGTAGCTCGCACGGCCCTGGGTCACAGAGCGAAGCGAGGTAGCATAGCCGACCATTTCTGCCAAGGGGACGCGGGCTTGGATGACCTGCGCATTGCCGCGTTGCCCGAGACCCAACACACGGCCTCGTCGCGTGTTCAGGTCGGAGTGGACATTGCCAATGAACTCCTCGGGGCCGACGACCTCGACGTTCATGACCGGCTCGAGCAAGCGGGCGCCCGCGGTCTCGATCGCCTTGTTCACGGCCATCGTCGCGGCCGCGCGGAACGAGGCGGCGTTGGACTCGCTCTCGATGTACGAGGCCGCGAGCAAGCGCACCTGCACGTCGATCATCGGGTAGCCGAGCAGCGGGCCGCGCGTCAGCGCATCACCCATGCCCTCGAGCGCCGCAGCGATGAATTCCTTGGGAAACTTGACGTACTCGTCGACTGCCGGCAGCGCATTGACGACGCTGTTGCCGGCTCCGCGCTCGCGCGGCTCGAGCTCGAGGGTGAGCTTGGCGTACTGCTTCTTGCCGCCGACCTCGCGCGCGTACTCGAACTCGGTGCGCGCCGGGTTGGCGATGCTCTCACGGTAGGCGACCTGCGGCTTGCCGACGCGCGCCTTCACGCGATAGTCGCGCTCGAGCTTGTTGACGATGACCTCGAGGTGCAGCTCGCCCTGCCCGGCCATCAGCGTCTGGCCCGAGTCCTTGTCCTCGAACACGCGGAAGCTCGGATCTTCTTTTTGGATGCGATCGAGCGCCTGCTCGAGATCCTTCTGATCGGCGGTGCTCTTGGCCTCCACCGATCGGAAAATCACGGGCTCGGGGATCTGCATGCCCGGCAGCACCACGAGCTCCTTGTCCTTCGACAAGATCAGCGTGTCGCCGGTGCTCACGAAGCGCAGGCCGACCGCGGCGGCGATGTTGCCCGGCCCGACCGATTCGATCTCCTCGGTCTTGGACGCGAGCACGAGGAGCAGCTTGTTGATGCGCTCCTTCTTGTCGCGCGCGACGTTGAGGATCTGATCCTTGACGCGAAGCGTGCCCGAGTAGACGCGGAACAGCACGACCGGACCGCGATGCGGGTCCTGAATCAGCTTGAACGCGAGCGCCAGCAGCGGGCCCTCGGGATCGGGGTGTCGCTCGACTCGCTCGCCGGCGTTTCGGCTACCGAACAGCTCGGCCTGCACGGGCGGGACGTCGAGCGGCGACGGTAGGTAGTGCACGACCGCGTCGAGCAGCGGCTGCACGCCGCGGTTCTTGAGCGACGCGCCGCACAGCACCGGGAACCCGCGCAGGCTCAGGGTCGCGCGACGCAGACCGGCGCGGAGCTGCTCGATATTGAGAGCGTCCGCGCCTTCGCTCAGGAACACCTCCATCACCTGATCGTCGACGTCGGCGATCGCCTCGACCATGGCCTCGCGCGCAGCGACGGCGGTCCCCCAGATCGCATGGCTGTCGTCGAGCGGCGCGCGGACGAAGGTGCGGCCCTTGTCCTGCTCGTCCTCGGCCTTCGGCCAGGTGATGGTCTCCATGGTCAGCAGATCGACGATCTCCTCGAAGTCGCCCTCGAGGCCGGTCGGGATCTGCACGACGATCGGGTGCGCGCCGAGGCGCTCACGCATCATCTCGACGGTGCGGTACAGCGTCGCGCCGACGCGATCGAGCTTGTTGACGAAGCAGATGCGCGGGACCGAATAGCGATCCGCCTGGCGCCACACCGTCTCCGACTGCGCCTCGACGCCGGCGACCGCGTCGAACACCGCGATCGCACCGTCGAGCACTCGAAGCGAGCGCTCGACCTCGACCGTGAAGTCGACGTGTCCGGGCGTGTCGATCAGGTTGATCCGGTGCGCGCCAGCCTCGAGCGAGTGGGCGCTGGGATCTCCAGGCTTCCAGAAGCACGTGGTCGCGACCGAGTAGATCGTGATGCCGCGACGCTGCTCTTCCTCGTCGAAGTCCGTATGCGCCGCGCCGTCGTGAACCTCGCCGATGTAGTGCGAGCTGCCCGTGTAGAACAGCACCCGCTCGGTCGTCGTGGTCTTGCCGGCATCGATGTGCGCCATGATCCCGATGTTTCGGATCATGCTGATGTCGGCTGTGGAGGCGGTGGCCATGGGACTCGGAGTGAGGATGTGGAGTTCGTTACGTGCATCTAGGGCCGCGGGGGCTGCCATCCGTCTCCAAGTGGGAGGGGGTTTGGCAGGCGCCGGGCCCGGTGTGGCTGAGCCCCGTCACCAAGTGGTCCGGGGCAACTTCGCCATCGAAGATTATGTAGAGAGGATCGGTGCTGCGGAGAGGCTCACTTACCAGCGCCCTTGTAGCCGCGGATGCGGCTACCAACGGTAATGAGCGAAGGCCTTGTTGGCGTCGGCCATCTTGTGCACGTCCTCGCGCTTCTTGACGGCGAGGCCGCGGTTCTGCGCGGCGTCGAGCATCTCGTTGGCGAGGCGCTCGCGCATGGTCTTCTCGGGGCGGCTGCGAGCGAAGCTCACCAGCCAGCGGTAGGCCAGGGCCTGGCTCCGCTCGGCGCGGACTTCCATGGGCACCTGGTAGTTCGATCCGCCGACGCGACGAGCGCGAACTTCGAGCCGCGGGCGGACGTTGGCGATCGCCTTCTCGAAGACCTTGACCGGATCGTCCTTGGTCTTCTCCGAGATGATCTCGAACGCCGCAAACACGATGCGCTCGGCCACCGACTTCTTGCCATCGTTCATCACCACGTTGATGAACTTGGCGATGTTGCGGTTCACGTCCGCAGGATGGTCGGTGTAGCGGATGTCGTAGATGATCCGCTTGCGCTGCTTGGCTTTAATTCCCTTGCGCGACATCTCTCTGATCCTTCTTTACTACTTCGGCCGCTTGGTGCCGTACTTCGAACGGCGCTGCCGCCGACCGTCGACGCCGATGGTATCGAGGGTGCCGCGCACGATGTGGTAGCGCACGCCCGGAAGGTCCTTCACGCGACCGCCGCGGACGAGCACGATGCTGTGATCCTGCAGGTTGTGCCCCTCGCCGGGGATGTAGCTCGTCACCTCGATACCGTTGCTCAGTCGCACGCGGGCGACCTTGCGAAGCGCCGAGTTGGGCTTCTTGGGCGTCGAAGTGTAGACGCGGATGCAGACGCCGCGCTTCTGAGGGCAACCCTTGAGCGCGGGCGCCGTCTCCTTTTTCGGCTGGCGCGTACGTCCCGTGCGGACGAGCTGCTGGATCGTGGGCATATGAGTCTGGTCTTTGCGAAGTCTTGGCTTGCGCCGGGCGAGGAAACGATCGCCGCCGCAGCTTGGCCGCGGCGTTGGGAGGCGGAGTATATAGAAGGGCCGATTGTGATCAAGAGGCTGGCAGCGAGGGTGGGGGCCGAAGACGGGGGTTTTCGCACAGGTTGGTGTTTTTTCGGGATCTTTCCGCGGTCATGCGCCAGATCCGCTGGTCACGATGCTAGTCGCAGGGCGAGGGCCTGACATCACGAGCTCACTCCGGCGCCCGTGACAGCGACCACATCAGCAAGATGGTCCCGACCACCAACGCCGAGTCCGCCACATTGAAGGTCGGCCAGCTCCCGCCCCACGGGTAGTTCACCTTGATGAAGTCCACCACCCCGTGGTGTCCGAGCTCGTCCACGCGAAACAGCCGGTCGTGCAAGTTACCGAGCGCGCCACCGCAGACCAAGCCGAGCGCGGCCACTCGCAGTCGATCGACGCCCGGCGTGCGCAGGGCGATGAACATCGAGAGCCCGACGACCACGGCGGTGATCGGCAGAAACCACAGCGGCTGCTCGACCTCACGCACGACGCTGAAGGCGGTGCCGCGGTTGAGCGCAAAGGCGAGCTCGAGCGTCGGCGACCAGACGTCGACGACGCGGCCGGTCGGGCGCAGGTGCGTCCAGACCCAGTGCTTGGTCCACAGATCGAGCGCGAGCGCGACGACGAACGCGGCTAGGCCAATGAGCAGGAGCGCGCCGCGTCGGGCTTGCTGGTTTTTTAGCATGGTGCTAGAAAAACAGCACGAACCATGTCGCGGCGCAAGTCCAAGCTGCAGCACCTGAGTCGACGCGAGCGCCAGATCATGGACGTGGTCTATCGCCGAGGTCGGGTCACCATTCACGAGGTGCTCGCCGAGCTGCCTGATCCGCCCAGCTACTCGGCCGTGCGCGCGTCGATGCGGGTGCTGGAGGACAAGGGCCAGCTCCGCCACATCCAAGACGGCCCGCGCTACGTGTACACGCCCACGCTCCCGCGCACGCACGCGGGGCACTCGGCGCTGGCCCACCTGGTCGATACCTTCTTTCGTGGCTCCGCGGCAGAGACCATGGCGACGTTGCTGGAGCTGCGTGGCGACGAGCTCAGCGGCGAAGATCTCGATCAGCTCAGCGCGATGATCGAGCGCGCACGTGGGGGCGAGCCGTGAGCCTGTCCGCGCTCGCGCTGTGGATCGCGTCGCTGCAGCTCGCGGGCGCGGGCGTGCTGGGGCTCGCGGCGATCGTCGATCGGCTGCTGCGACGACGCAGCGCGGCCACGCGTCGCAGTGTGTGGGCGCTGGCGATCATGCTGGCGGCCACGCTGCCGCTGGCCCGTCTGCTGTTGCCGGCCCCTGCCCTCGCGCTGCCGCAGGGACTGGCGATCGCGTTGATCGGGCTGTGGGCGATCGGCGTCGCGCTGCTCGGGATCTGCTGGCTGCACGGCATCGCGCTGACGCGAAGGATCATCGCGGCATCGGTGCCGATCGACGCGGGCCCGTGGCGTCACAGCCTCGCCGCCCTCGAGTCGCACATCGGTGCGATCGAGCTGCGGACAGCGGTCGGCATCCCCGGTCCGATGCTCGCCGGTGGAGTGCGGCCGATCCTCTTGATCCCGGCCGAGCTCGAGCTGCCGTCGGCCAGCGAGCGCCGCTCGATCCTCACCCACGAGCTCGCGCACCTGTGCCGTGCCGACAACCCCTTTTTGCACCTCGGCGTGATCGTGCGCGCCATCTATTGGATCAACCCGCTCGCGTGGTGGAGCTTGCGACGGCTGCGAGAGACAGCCGAGCTCGCGGCCGACGACGCGGTGCTCGAAGACGGCGCGACGCCGGCGAGCTACGCGGCGCAGCTGGTTGCGAGCGCGCGAGCCCAGCTCGATCGCACCGATGTGCGACTCGAGGGCGGCGAGGCTGTGACGCCACGGGCCCGCGTCGATCGGCACCGATGCCGCGATGATCCTTCGC
>DATLLB010000284.1:0-5220 GCA_035538075.1 Enhygromyxa sp. | reverse complement strand
ACCGACTTTGGTAGCTACGGCATCGAGCCCTTGCTCGATGCGCACCCCGAGGTGGTCGCGCAGCTCGAGGCGTGGTTTCACGGTCGGCCGCCGGTCGAGGACGGGCGCCAGTACTACTTCGATCAGCTGCGCCAACGACTGCAGCGTTGATGCGCATTGAGGTCTGAAGACGACACCCGACCGCGAGTCTGCGCGAGCAGCTCGCTACGCCGGTTGCTCTGCCTACGCTATCGTCCGCGCCATGAAGCGTGCGAGCACGATTACTTTGTGGATGACCTGGGCGGCGGCGGGCTGTGGCGACTCGGCGGGACAAGCCGAGGCCAGCGAGACGGCGTCGAGCGAGACGATGAACACGACCGGCGACGGGGATGGTGACGGCGATGGCGACGGCGATGGGGAAGGAGACGGCGATGGAGAGGGCGAGGGCGATGGCGACGGCGACGCGGCCTGTCCGGCCGGAGCGCTGGGCGAGTTGCTCGGCCGCGACCGGCTGCTGATCGGCGGCTCGATGGGCGACGACGAGTTCGGCCAGGCCGAGTTCGATCTGCGCTATCAATACTTGGCCGGCACCGTACCCACCGACGGGCCCTGTGACGACTGTGCGAGCGGCTGCGTGGTCGAAGGCCAATCCTGCGACAATCAAAACGGCTGCGGCTGGTGGGGATGTTGGCAATATGATCAAGATCCGCCGGGCCGGACCGTGGTCAATTTCGTGAGCGCGGCCGAGGACGCCGGCGCGGTGCCGATGATCACCTATTACGTGTGGTTCTCGGTCGCCGGCTATGTGGAGGGCGAGCCCGAGATCGCGGCGCTGGAGGACGGCGCGCGCGTGGCCAGCTATCTGGCCGACTGGCGCTTCTTGGCCCAGCGCGTGGCCGAGGCCACCGACGGCCCGGTGATCGTGCACGTCGAGCCCGACCTCTGGGGCTACGGCCAGCAGCTGAACGACGATCCCACGCAGATCCCCGTCGCGCTCGCGGCCGCAGGCGCGAGCGAGTGCAGCGGGCTCGGTGACGACTTCGTCGGCTTCGCGGCGTGCCTGCGTGCGATCGCGGCCGCCGAGGCGCCCAATTTGCTGGTCGGCTTTCATGCCTCGGCCTGGGGTGCGGGCGCCGACGCGCTGATCAACGAAGACCCCAATTTCGACGTGACCGCCCACGCGCAGGAGACCGCGGCCTTCATGAATGCGCTGGGCGCCGACGCGGCGGATCTGGTGATCGTCGAAATGACCGATCGCGACGCCGGCTTCAACGATCGCTGGTGGGACGCGGCCGATCAGAGCCTGCCCAATTTTGCGCAGGCGCTGGACTGGACGCAGGCGCTCGGCGAATCGATGGGCTTGCCGACCTTGTGGTGGCAGGTCCCCTACGGTCACGAAGGGCTCGACAACACCTGCGATCGCTATCAGGACAATCGCGTCGACTATGTCTTCGATCACCCGGAGCGCTTCGCCGAGATCGGCTCGCTCGGGGTCGCGTTCGGGGCCGGTGCGGAGTGCATGACCACGCCCGCGAGCGACGACGGACACTTCGTCCAGCGCTCGCAGACGTACTATTCGGGCGAGCGCCCGTGCCTGTGCGGCACGTGTGATTAGCAACCGCTAAGCGACCGCGCGCTCGCAGCTGAGCCGCAGCGATCGAAGCCCGCGCAGCCCCGAGTTCGTGACCCAGTCGAGCGGCCCCGGCGTCCGTGCGACGCCGGGCAGCCGACGAAACAGCTCCTCGAAGGTGACCCGCGCCTCGAGCCGCGAGAGCGGGGCGCCCACACAAAAGTGGATGCCGTACCCGAACGCGAGGTGGGCCGCTCGCTCGCGCGTGATGTCGAAGCGATCGGGCTCGACAAAATGTTCGGGATCCCGATTCGCCGAGGCGATCAACAAGGCGACGCCTTCACCCTTGGGGATCGTGACGCCGCAGAGGGTCACGTCCTCGGTGGTGGTCCGCACCAGCATGCTGACCGGCGAGCGGAACCGCAGCACCTCCTCGATGAACGCGGGGATCAGGCTTGGCTCGGCGCGGAGCCGGCCGAGCTGCTCGGGGTGCTCGAGGATCTCCGCCATCGCATTGCCGATCAGGTTGGTGGTGGTCTCGTTGCCGGCGAGCATCAGCACCACAGCCATGGTCAGCACCTCGTCCGGGCTCAGCATCTCGCGCTCGACCTCGGCGCGGACCAGATCGCTCAGCAGATCGTCCTGCGGCGCATGTCGACGCGCCTCGATGATCGCGCGGAAGTAATCGACGAATTCGCGGCGGCTCTCGATCACCCGCTCGATGGCCTGGTCGTCGAGGTTGTCGAAGCGCGAGCCCACCAGCAGATCGTCGGACCAGCGCTTGAAGTCGGCGCGCCGGGCCGGGTCGACGCCGAGCATCTCGGAGATCACGATGACCGGCAGCGGCACCGCGAGCGCCTCGATCAGGTCGAATTCCCGCTCGCGGAACATGTCCTCGACCAGCTCACGCGCCAGCCTGCGAATGCGCGCCTCCAGCCGGTTGATCGCGCGGGGCGTGAACGCGACATTGATCAGCTTGCGCAGCCGCGTGTGCGCCGGTGGATCGACGCCGATGATCGACGTGTCGTTGAGCAGATCGAATTCCATGTGCTCTTGCAGGCGCGGATCCACCAGGCTCTGCGTGAGCGCTTCAGCGCGGCGTGACGAGAATAAATCCGGCCGCTTGAGCGCGAATGCGATCTCGTCGTAGCGACTCAGCACCCAGAGGCCGACCTCCTCGGCCTTGACGACCGGCGTGTGCTCGCGCAGCCGGGCATAGATTGGATACGGGTCGGCATTGGCCGCCGGAGAGAAGAGCGCCGTGAGGTCGTCCATGTCGACCAAGCTCGTGTTCGGCGAGCTCGCGCGTCGCAACAAGTGCTCATGGTCGCGCGTGTGTGCGGCGAACTGCGAGGACCCCGAGGTGCGGATCGAGCGGTCCGCGGCTCGCGGCGCTGTGGTACGATTCGCGGCGACGAGAGCGAAGATCGACACCAGGTGAACGGATGCTCCTGATCTCCGGCACCAAGCGCAGCGGCACCTCGATGTGGATGCAGGTCATGAAGGCCGCAGGCATTCCAATTCTGGGTAAGGCATTCCCTCGCAATTGGGGGCAGAACCTGCGCGACGCCAACCCGGATGGGTTCTACGAGAGCTTGCTGCGGCAGGGCATCTATTTTCGGACCAACCCGCACCCGCAGACCGGCAAGTACTTCTTGCCCGAGCATGTGCTCGGCTATGCGGTCAAGGTGTTCGTGCCGGGCGTGATTCGATCGGAGCGGGCGTACATCGAGTACGTGATCGCCAACGTTCGCGAGTGGCGCGAGTACGAGGCCTCGATCTTGCGCCTCTACGCGATGGAGCAGGCGCGCCGCGACCAGCAGCGGGCCAAGGGCGTCGACGTGCCCGAGCCCTTCCACTTTCCGCCGGCGCTCGAGTGGTGGATGGAGAACTTCGCGTTGGTCCGCGACATCTCGCTGCGCGGCTACCCGGCGCTGCTGCAGACCTACGACTCGGTGCTCGAGGATCCTGCGGGCACGATCGGTCGCGTGCTCGGCATAGTAGGGCGCGGCGACGTCGAGGCTGCGATCGCGGCCGTCAAGCCCGAGCACCGCACGCAGGTGCGCCCCGAGAGCGAGAGCGTCGAGCCCGAGCTGGCCCGTGTGTTCGACGATCTCTACGCGGCGGTCGCGGAGCGCAAGCCGATCGCCGACAGCCTGCTGCGCACGCTCAACGCGACCAATCAGGCGATGCTGCCCCGACTCGCGCGGCTCCAGCACGAGGTCGCCCGATCGCAGCAACGCATGCACGCCAAAGCGGGTAGGCTGGGCAAGCCGCCCGATCCGCTTGGCATCGACGGGCTGCCCGAGGTCTGACATGGACAAGCGTTACTCGAACCTGATGTTTCTGCTCGGTGTGGCCCCGCTCGCGATCGGGTGTGAGACCAAGCAACCCAACGCCGAGGCTGGCGATGAGACCGAGGGCGGGGACGGCAGCTCGGAGTCGGACGAGTCCGGCATGAGCCCGGAGACCAGCGACTCCACGGACGAGGGCAGCGAGGACGAGATCTGCGGTCCGTATGCCGAGTTCTATGGCGGCTGCGACAGCCCGGACGAAGAGCAGTACGTGTTCGAGTTCTGCCAGTACGTGCATGCCCACTTTCAGACCTACGCCTCGGACGCGTGCCTGGCCGCGTGGGAGGCGACGCGGATCTGCTTCGCCGGCCTCGAGTGCGGGGACAATCCTCATCTCGAGTGCGCGGACGCGGTCGAGAACGAGATCCAGGAGTGCTACTACAACGACGGTCTCTACCGAGGCTGTGATCTCTACGGCATGCTCGTCGCCGAGTGCGTGTCGGCGGACGCGGGCGCGACCGCGGAGGCGACCTGCGATCAGACCTACGAAGAGCTCTACTCGACCTACTACAGCAACTGCGGCGAGGCCTTCCACGAGCTCTACATCTGCATCTCCAAGCTCGACTGCGCGGCGCTCGAGGACCCCGCGTTGATCGAGGCTGGCTGTGGTCCCGAGCTCGCGGCCAAGGAGCAGGAGTGCTCGCCGTAGCGGATCACGGACACCACTGCCGTTGCAGATCGCGACGCGACGCTCGATCCCGAGCCCCAAACACGCTCCTCTGCTCACGCGCTGCCCCGGCGCGGATCTTGCTGCGCGGTTCTTGCTGTTGCCCGCCGGGCAGCCCCCGCTGCCACTCAACTACTCTTGCAGAGGACTCGCTCATGGCTCGTTCGCTTCGCTCGATCCACCTGATGCTCGCCGGCGTCACGCTCACCACCCTGACCGCGTGCGGCCCCAAGATCCGCTTCTCCGACAGCGTCGACTGGGAGTTCGATCTGCGCCTGAGCAGGGTCTACGACGACCGCCTGCACGGCCCCTACGTGGCCGGGGCCAGCTTCTCGATCCACGTCTACGACTTCACCGACGACAACGACCTCGACGGCTGGCGGATCGAGTCGCAGAACCCCGAGGTGCTCGAGATCGTCGAGCAGTACGTCGAGCAGGACGACCTCGACGACGATGACAAGAGCGATGACGAGAACGACGTGATCGTCGCCAAGGTCCACGCCGCGGGCGAGGGCACGGCGATCATCGAGGTCTACGACGACAGCGGCGACTTCGTGCGCGCGACCGAGGTCGAGGTCATGCAGCCCGATCGCATCGAGCTGCGCGCCGCCGGGCCGCTGTTCGTCAACCAGGAGGGCGAGGTCGTGCCG
>DATLLB010000283.1:0-5083 GCA_035538075.1 Enhygromyxa sp. | reverse complement strand
AGCGCGGCGAGGCGGGTCGCGATCGCAGCTCGAAAGCGGGCGACGTCGCGCTCGAAAAGCGCCGGATCCTTGCTGCTCAGCTCGCGCTTGGGCTCAGGCTCGTCGAGTCGCAGCCAGATCGCGACGAGCTTGCGCTCGCCGTCGCCGATGCGCTCGCACAGCTCGGCCCCGAGCTTGCCGCAGACCTCGAGCTGGATCCGCTGCTCCTCGGCGACGGCCTGCTCGTGATCGACGGCGTGATGCTCCCCGTCGAGCGCGACCACGGCCTTGTCGCCGCGCTCGTTGACGATGGTCGCAACCCACAGGCGCCGCTCGGTGTGCGGGAAGTAGCGCCAGCTCGCTTCGTGGATCGCAGGGTTGTCGATCGGTGCGGCCGCGAGCACCTCCGCGTCGCTCGGGGTTTCGAGGCTCGCTTCGGCCTCGACGCGCGCGCGCAGGCCCTCCTCGGTGAAGACCGGCTCGTCGGCGCAGGCGAGCAGCACCACCGGGGCGAGCAAGATCAGCGGACGAATTCGATGGCTCGTTTCCATGCTCGGGTTGTGCCAGCACCCCGGCGATCGTTCCCGTGGATGAATGTGTGTCCCGCTTCAATCGCTGTGCATGCGAGATTCGTGTAGGCGCGGCTGATTGACGACGGTGCCGCGACCCCAGAAGTGCCAGAGCGGCGCGCCCATGGGATCGGGCGCGAGGGCGCCTGCCGATTGCGAGGTATAGGGAGTGAGGCTCTCGAGCGGCACGGCGCGATAGTCTTCGCGGCCGAGCACGCCCACGGTCGACTCGCGCAAGGTCGCCAGCCACAGCTCACGATCGCCGCTGGTGAGCGGGAGCGTGACGAACGACATGCGCAGGCGCTCGTCGCTGGCTCCGTAGGCCGCCAGCGAGACGCCGCGATCGGTCCGCACGACGCCCGGGAGCATGTGGGTGTCGGCGTCGTAGAGGGCGGTCAAGTCGGTGGCTGCCGTCCAGCCTCCGGTGAATGTGTAGGACGCGTAGCGGAGCCGGCGGGAGGTGGTGCCTCCGGCGAAATTGGGGCGCACGAAGTAGGCGCGGCCGGGGTAGGGATAGGCGGCCATCGCCGGCGGGGCGTCGGTGTCGAACGACGGGCCCATGTCGACGCCCGCGCTCGGGCTGCCGAGGTACGTCCAATAGAACCACGTCGGGTGATCCTTGGGATGATAGACAATCACCAGGCGATCGACGAAGGCGGTCTCCCAGACGCTCGCGGCGGCGACCGGTCCGGACGTCAGATGGCCGGGCCCGAGGTCGCCGGGCGGGCCCTTGGTCAACGTGTCGAGGTCGAAGCGACGATAGTGGATTCGGTCATCCGTGCCTCGCCACAATACATAGCCGTAGATCTTGCCAGACTCGTAGCGATACGCGGTGGCCGGCTCGGACGCGGCCGGATCGACGGCCGGATCGTTGAGCGGCGTGGTCTGGAACCACGTGGTCCCGTTCCAGCGGCATTGGTACATGATCCGGGTGCTGTCCCAGGTCGGCCGATAGAACAGACAAGGGCCATGGCTGGCGCCGGCCCAGCTCAGCGAGGCGTAGCGCTCGTCGGGGCGCAGGTCGGCCATCAGCTCGTCGGGGGCCGTCCAGCGGCCGACCGCGTCGGTCGAGTCGACGGCCGCGTCGAGGGCCGCCGACCAGCCAAACACGTCGAACGCGGCCGCGCCGAGGCTGTCCCACCAGGTGAAGTAGTCGTCGCTGGTGTGGTGATAGACATCGAGCGCGCGATACCAGACCTTGTCGAAGTCGGCCGGGGCGATCGGCGTGGTGGTCACGCCGCGATGCCACCAATTGCCGAATAGCGCCTGGCTCATCAGCCAGCCCTGACAATTGCCGATGTACTTGTTGACCTGCGCGAAGAAGGTGCCGGGGCTGGTCCACAGGTGCGTGTAGTGGGTCAGGTCCGAGCTCGTGCAGGCCGAATAGATGGGATCGTCGAGGTAGCGGTAGCTGTGCCAGTCGGCGTTCGACTCCATGGCCGCGCCCGCGGTCCCGTACATCGAGTCGAAGCTGCCGTCGTCGATCCAGCTGCCATATTGCAGCACGTGGCCAAGCTCGTGGCCGAGCAGGCCGTCGCTGGCCGAGCCGTCGTTGATGGACGCCCAGGCCAGCTCGGGCGTGTTGTCGCCGTCCTCGTCGAACATTCGCGCCTGGCCAGCCACGCCGCCGCCGAAGTACACGCCGGTCTTGCTGAACACCGTGCCCCCGGCACCATCCCAGGAGTCGCGGCCGAAGCTGGTCCACCAATAGTCGTAGGCGTCGCCGCTGCGATCCCAGGCGAGCTGGGCCTGTGAGTCGCAGGCTCCCTCGCCGAGCGGGAGCCCGTCGCCGACGCAGCCGCTGGTCTCGACGTAGCGCCAGATGTCGTCGAAGCACTCGGGCGGATCGGGCTCGGTCGGGTCGGGGCAGGCACAGCTCGCGCACGCTCGCGGATCGGCGACGCACGGGGCACAGCTCGCATGGCAGCCGCTCGGCGGCCAGCTGGTCTCCCAGCTGTGGCACATGCGATCGCCGTAGAGCCCGTGGTGATCCCAGTGCACGCGCTGCTTCGACTCGAGCGCAGTGTCCTCGTCGAGCAGCACCTCGCCGTCGATCGCGTCGACGAGCACGCGACGCAGCGGCCCTTGCTCGTCGCCGAGCGGCAGCTTCCAGGCCAGGTGCGGGGTCGCGTCGCCGCTCGAGCGGTGGCCCGACCAGATCACCAAGCTCGGCTCGCCGATCCGCTCGCCCGATCGGGGCTCGACCCGCTCGGCGGCCTCTTCGGCGCCGAGCTTGGGCTCCACGCTCAGCTCGCCGATCGGCACGAAGCCGCCGGTGACACCGATGATCGCGGCTTCGTTGGTGTCGACGTGCACGGCCAAGGTCGCAGGGATCACCTCGAGACCGCGATGGCGCTGGCGGTAGACGATCGAGATCACGTCGCCGCTCGGGTGGCGCTGCAGATCGGCCTCGGCGAAGGCCTGAGCGTCGACCTTCCATAGTGGTGCGAAGCGTTGGATGAACGCGTCGGCGAGCGCGAGCGGATCGCCGCCCTCGCGGCCAAGCTCGAGGTCGCGAGCATCCAAACGAAAGCCCGGCGTGAGGATCGATCGCGGCGTGCCGGCCGACGTGTAGCGCAGCGGCAGCGAGGTCGGGTCGAGGCCGCGAGTCACGAAGTAGCGATCGGCCTCGGCCCGCGCGTCCGCGTCGAGAGCCGCGAGCCGGCGGGTGATCGCCTTGGCGTGCAGCGATCGCAGATCGGCGAGGGCGTGAGCGGCTTGCTGATCGACGTCGTCGCCTGCGTCGGCCGAGCCGGCACGGGGTGTCCCGAGATCGAGATCATCCGTGCCAGGCTCATCGGCCGGCTCGCAGGCGAGGAGAGACGTGATCGACACGAGCGGCAAGATCAGAAGCTTCGGCGGTCGCACGCGCGATCAGTCGCGAGACCGGCCGTAGCGTTCCCGAAGCTCGCTAGAGATCCTCGGGGAACACGCCCGTGCCGTTCGCGAGGTTGTAGGTCGGCGCCTCGCGATCGGAGTCCTCGTAGAAGTAGGCGAAGAACACCCGGATCGAGTTGGCCCCGCAGACCGGGTCCGTGTGGCCCGAGATGTTCGACCCGGCGAAGCGGACCACCGGGGTCCGGCCGCCGATGTCGTCGTGGAACAGCCGCGCCTTGTTGTCATAGTAGTCGGCGTCGAATTCGAGCTGCCCACCGGTCGCGTAGTCGAGCAGCGCAACGTTGACATTGGCCACCGATCCCGCCCCCGAGCCGTTCGAGCCGTCGTGGCGATGGTCGTACCAATAAGCGGCGAACTTGAAGGCGTCGACGTCGGCGTCGGTCGGGCCGCTGCCGATCGCGAGATCCCACAGCTCGTTGTGGCTGATGCAGGTCTCGCCGCTGCCGAACACCCACGGCAGATCGAGCTGACCGTTGCCCGTCATCCGCATCCGCAGCCGGCCCATGCCCCAGCGATGATCGGGGCTCGACGAGCCCTTGCCACTTTGGGTCTGGCGATCGCCCATCAGCAGCATGTTGGCGTAGAGCGCCCCCGGATTGTTGATGTAGTTGCTCCACCGATCGCGGTAGAAGTCGATGTACGCCATGGCTGCGGACGCGACCGTCGGGGTCGCGAGGCTGGTGCAGCACACTCCGCCACTGTCGATGAGCCCCCCGCTGTTGCCGAACTTGCGCAGCCGGGTGCTCGGACCGGTCAAGTCGATGATCGAGCGGTACTGGCCCTCGAGCCAGTTGCCGCCCCAGCTGCTGGGATTCTCCGCGGTCCGGATCGGTCCATAGCGGACATCGTCCATGCTGTAGTCGACGCCGTCGACCGGATTGGGCGGATCGATGTGGGCACCGACCGTGAACACGCCGATCGCCGAGCCGGGCGAGGTCACCCGACAGTTGGACGCATCGCCGCCGCGGTTGTGGGCCACGGCAAATACGGCGGTGCCGTCGAGGTAGATGTCATTGGCGATGATCGACTGCGCGCGGGCGCCCGAGCACTCGGGCGACTCGATCAACCCCCACGAGTTGCTGACCAGGTCGGGCCTCGGCGTGGTCAAGCTGATGATGTGATCGAGCCCGGCAGTGACGCCGCCCGCGATGAGATAACCCTGCGCTTCGGGGGCGTAGCCGCTGCCCGCGACCCGATCGCTCGCGTTGAAGGTGCCCTGGCCATCGGTCAGGTCGCCGAACAGGATCCCGGCGACCGCGGTGGCGTGCGAGGCGGCCGAGGCGAATGACGTGACCGACGTGCACGTGCCGCTCGAGCAGTCGAGGCGATCGAGGATCCGCGTGCCGCCGGAAGAGGTCTCGTCGAAGCCAACGTGCGAGTCGGCGTAGCCGGCACCCGACTCGACGACCGCGAACACGATGTCATCCGACGTGCTCGAGGTCAGACCTTCGCCGTCGAAGCTGGCCGTACCGCCCGGGTTGGCGCTGTCGAAGAACTGCTCGATCTGGGCCCCGTCGCGCACGGTCTGACCGTCAATCCCGGCGTCGACAGGCGCGACGATGGTGTCTGCCCGCACGACCTCGATCGACGCGATCAGATCCTCGACCTGCCGCGCGGGCAGCTCGGCCTGCAAGCAT
>DATLLB010000282.1:0-8976 GCA_035538075.1 Enhygromyxa sp. | reverse complement strand
CGCTCGGGCACGTCGATGTGGATGCAGATCCTCGTCGCGGCCGGGTTCGAGGCCATCGGTGAGCCGTTCTCCGGCGACTGGTCGGCGCTGCTCAAGGCCGCCAACCCCGACGGCTTCTGGGAGTCGCAGCTGATCGGCGGCGTCTATCACCGCACCAACCCGCACCCGCTCACGGGCAATTTTCTGTTCCCGGAGCAGACCAAGTTTCACGCGGTCAAGATCTTGATCCCGGGGCTGGTGCGCAGCGATCTGGCGTACATCGATCGGGTGATCGCCACGGTCCGCGAGTGGCGAGAGTTCGCAGCCTCGCGCGAGCGCCTGCGCGAGCTCAACCGGACGGCGATCGGGCTCGAGACCCACGAGCTGCTGATGCGCCACGAGCTGCCGCCCGTGCTCGAGTGGTGGATCGACAACTTCGGGCTGCTGCGCGACATCGCCACGCGCCGCTACGCCGCGCACGTGTGCTCGTACCAGGCGCTGCTCGAGGATCCCGAGCGCGAGATCGCGGCGGTGATCGGGTGGCTGGGTCGCGGCGACGCTCGCAAGGCGGTGGCGGCGATCAAGCCCGAGCGTCGGACCGTGCGCGAGCAACCGCCGACACCGGATATCGAGCCCGAGATCGCGAGCGTGTTCGACGAGCTCTACGATCACGTCCACCGCGGCAAGCCGCTCTCGGCCGCGTTCCTCGAGCAGCTCAACCAGACCGACGCACGGCTGCGCCCGCGCCTGCTCGCGCACGAGGCCCAGGCACGGATTGCCGCCGCCCAGGCGATGCTGGCCGAGCTCGAGCGGCGTGATCCCGTCGAGTGAAGCCCGAGTGAACCGAACGTCCGCGTGCGAGACCACCGGAACCAAGCCCATGTCCACGCCTGACCTGCCTGTCCTCGACCTGCGCTGTCGCGATGCCGAGTGGATCGATCGCCCGGCGACCCTCCACGAGTTCGCCCGCCCGGCCGCGCCGCCCGATCCCTTCGCCGCGCTGGCCGAGCTGCTGATCGCCGACATGGTCGCGCGCACGCAGACCGAGATCGCCAAGCTGCTCGACGGTCGCGTGCTGCTCACGGTCGAGCACGCTCGGTTCGGCATCCCGGTCGGCGTGCGTGACCTCGACACGCCGCCGATCGAGGACTGGCACATCCGCGAGCAGCTCGACGTCGACCTGCTCGACGCGAGCGAGGACGGTCGGTCGGTGCGGAGCTTGGCGGCGCAGTTTCGGCGGGGCCTGATCGCGGTCGCAGGCGCGCTGCCGCTGCTGGCCAGCCCGATGCTCGCGCACGCCCACGCGCCGCTCGAGCCGGCTGCGCTCGCGCGCATGACGATCGGCTTCGCGCCGCCCAAGCTGCCCGAGGAGACCCAACCTGCGCCCGCCCCCGCGCCCGCGCCGAGCCCCGAGGCCACGACCGCGGCCCCGACGGTCGAGCCGCCGCCGACCACCACCGCGCCGCAGGTGACCGCCGCACCGCCGCCGCGCATCGCCGGCGACACGCTGACGCTGACCGGCACCACGGTGTGGGAGGGCTTGCTCGGCAAGCGCGTGCGCCTGGCGATGAAGAACGAGCAGGTACTCGACGGCACCGTGGTCGCGCAGTCGACCACCGATCTCGCGGTCGCACGCACCAGCGACGGCACCGTGGTCGCGGTGCCCAAGTCGGAGATCTCGGGCGTGCGCCTGGCCTTGACCGCGAGCCCGGGCGCCAGCGACATGCCGATGTCCGAGCGCCCGCGGGATGACGGCTACAAGCTCTACGGCGGCGGCGCGGCGATGATCGGCATCGGCTCGGCGGCCGCGCTGGCGGGCACCGTCATGCTCGGCATCTACGTCTCGTACCTGTTCATCAGCTTGCCGCTGCTGCTGCCCGGCTTGGCGATGATCGGCGGCGGCGCCTCGATGATGTCGTCGGCCGGCAAGAAGCGGAAGGCGTACCGACAGGCGTGGGGGATGCCCGCGACCGCGAAGCTGAACTTGGTGCCGACAGTCTCGGGCTCGCGCAACGGCGGACAGGTCGGCTTGGTGCTCCGCTTCTGACCTCATGCGAGCCCACGTCGCGCTGCTCTCTCTCCTGCTCGCCGCGTGCAGTGCCGAGCCCGAGCGGCCGCTCGGTGTGCATCGCAACGGGCTGGTGCCGCTCGGGCAAGTCCGGCAGCCGACCCCGTCGCCGCACCTGGCCGAGCTGATCACCCACGAGCGCTACGTCTACGTCGCCAACTCCAACGACGGGGTCGCGGTCTACGAGCTGCTGAGCGCCGCCACGCCGGAGCCGAGCTTCGACGATCCGCTCAGCGGCTGGTCGGAGCTGGCCGAGCAGCAGCCCGGGCTCGCGCTGGTGGTCGATCGGGTCGAGGAGGTGCGGTGCACGACGCTGGCCCTGCACGCGCCGACGGCCTCGCTCTACTGTGGCGACGACACCGAGCGCGGCATCGTCCGCTTCGACGTCACCGATCCCCGCGCGCCGCAGCCGACCGGCGAGCTGTTTCAGCTCGACGCGCAGCTGGCCGTCCGCGACATGCTGGTGGTCGGCGACCGCTTGCTGCTCGCTCGCTACGATCGCGGGCTCGAGTGGACCAGCATCGACGCGCAGGGTCAGCTCGGTGAGCTGCAGGAGCACGCGCTCGCGGCCAACGTGCGGATCCTGTCGACCAGCGACTCGGCCAGCGACGAGCACCTGTGGCTGCTGAGCGCCGACCGAGGGCTGTTCTTGCTCGACGCCCAGACGCTGCAAGAGCGAGCCTCGCTGGCGATGCCGGGCCCGGCGCTGGACCTGCGCAGCGTCGGCGATCGAGCGATCGTCGGGCTCGGCTCGGCGGGCGCACGGATCATCGCGTGGACCGGTGAAGCGCTGGTGGAAGTCGAGGCCATGCACCCGCCGGGCGTGGTCACGGCCGTCGATCTGCGCGGCGACGCGGCGGCCGTGGTCACGCTGACCGGCGCGTGGCTGTATGACCTGCGCGAGGCGGCGGCGCTGCCCGAGTCGATCGCCGAGGATCCCAGCCAAGCCGTCGGCGGATGGTCGCCCGACGAGCCGCGGCTGGCCGGCTTTCGACCGGCGGGCAGCTGGACGGCCGCGCATCGCAACGGCGCCATGCTCTACGCGCGCTTCGTCGGCGACTCGCTGCTCGTCAGCGACTGGACCTGGGTCGAGCGCTTCGCCGTCGAGCTCGACGGCTTCCCGACCGGCGTCGACGTGGCCAGCAGCGCCTACGTCCCGGGCGAGGCCGAGACCATCCCGCTGGTGCTGCGCAACGCCGGCGGCGTCACACAGGAGATCGAGGTGCAGTCACACTCGGACACGCTGCGCGATCGCTTCGAGCTGGCGCCGTTCGAGACGGTCGTGCGGCGCTATCCCGCCGAGCACTTCGAGATCGGCACGCCCGATCTGCTGCTCGTGCGCGCGTACGACCGCGGCGGCTACGTGATGCGAGCCGCCAGCGTGGTGCTCCGCCGTCCGCCGCTCGAGCAGTGGCCGATCGTGCCGCACGGCGAGCCGGCGCCCGGTCAGCAATTTCCGTCGGTGGTGATCGGCACCACCGCGCTCGACGATCCCACCGTGGTCGAGCCGCTCGCGCTGCCGCTGCCCGAGCAAGCCCAGCGCGTCGTCTTCTACGGCTCGGACTGCGCGGCGATGTGGCCGGAGATCGACGACCTCGTGTGGCGGGTCCGCGCGGGCGAGCTCGGTGACAGCACCGTCGTGTTCGCGTCCAACGATCACGTCGTCTACGAAGGCGTGGTCGAGCGCTGGCTGCTCGACGGGCTCGCGTGGGGCTTCTTCGATCCCTTCGATCTCGGCCCGGCGCTGACCGAGCAAAACCCGTGGGCGAACATCTACGAGCAGGGCTTTGAGCTCGGCGAGCTGCCGAGCGCCGCCAACCACCCGACCGACTACGAGCTCGACCCGAGCGGCCGCGTGATCGCAGTCGAGCGCCAGTATCGAGGCACGTACCCGTTGTTCGCCGCCGCGCTCGAGTCGGCTGGACCGTAGCTGGCGCGCCTCAGCCCTGCGGGCCACAGGTGGCGCTCTGAATGCCCCACCCGGTCATGTCCGAGTACGTGTAGGGCCCGACCAGCTGACTGTAGGTATCGACCTGCAGCGTGTCGGGGTTGAAGCGAAAGGCGGTGTTGCTGGCCATCGAGGTCGACCAGATCATCCCGTTGAGATCGACGCTCATGCCCCGACAGGTGCTGTTCTGACAGCCGATGTCGAAGGGCTGGCTGACCTGCATGGTCGCCATGTCGATGTACACCAGCCCGCCGCTGCCGACATTCTGCCCGTCGTACTGCCAGTAGTTCATCCACATGCGACCCTGCGCGTCCTCCTGGATGCCCGAGAGGCTGTAGGCGACGTGGTTGTTGGCGTACGACCAGGTCCCGCTCTGCACGTCGTACTTGGCGGCGCTGGCGTTCTGGCTGCCGGCCCACGAAGCGATCCACGGGTTGCCGTCGTGATCGACGGTCATGCCGTACGGGGTGATCGGCATGTTGATGACCTGCACCTCCTGGGTCTCGCGGTTGACGAAGCCCAGCCGATCCTGGCCGGGCACCAGGTTGGTGAACCAGAAGTGGCCGTCGGCGTTGACGGCTCCGCCGTAGGGCGAGAGGTCCGAGCACTCGAAGCCGACGGCCTCGACCGAGAACTCGATCTCGCCGGTGTCGCCGTCGATCAGGTGGACCTGCGCCCAGGTGTGCTGACCGGTGTTGCAGCCGGCCGTCCACACCTGCTCTTCGACGTACGTGCAGGTGCCCTGGTCGAGGATGCCGGGCGCCCACGCGACCGGGCGCTGGGTGCTGTAGTTGAAGGGCACGAACCAATCGACGCAGTCGTCCTGGCCCCACGGCAGGTAGTTGCTGTCGGTCGAGGTCTGCAAGCCCGGCACGCCGTTCTTCATCTCGTCGCAGTCCTCGTGCTGCGAGAACACCTTGACCAGGCCGCCGTTGCGGTTGGCGACCGCGACCGCGCGACCGGAGAGCGAGACCGAGGTCCGCGAGGGGCTGCCGTTGGCGTCGGCGCGGGTCATGAAGCGGCCCTCCTCCTCCATGGTCTCGGTGTTGAGCTTGCTGACCGTGCCCTGGGTGCTGTTGGCGATCCAGATGTACGAGAACTCGAGCGTGGTCCCGCACTGGCAATCGAGCGTGGTGTCGGGGACGCCCGCGATGTCGAACTTGGGGCCGCCGCCCTCGTCACCGTCGCCCGAGGGATCGCCGTCGCCCGATGGATCGCCGTCGCCCGACGGATCGCCGTCGCCCGATGGATCACCGTCGCCCGACGGATCGCCGTCGCCATCGCCCTCCTGCCCCTCGTTGCCCTCCTCGGTGTTGCTGGTGTTCACGCCGGTCGAGTCGTTGGCCTCCGCACCGCCGCCGTCACGACCTCCATCACCACAGCCCGCGGCGGCAAGAACTCCGAGGGCAAGACACGCGCTCCAGCTCGACACGACCCGACGACTCCGCATGCCGCCAGCATATCAGGGCCGTGTCAGCCGCGGTCGAGCACGTGCTGATCGAGCACCACGCAGGTGAGGCTGCCGACGAAGCACGGCTCCGCAGCGTCGGCGGCCCGCCCTTCGACCTCGACCTCGCGCTTGCGGCCCTTCTCGCTCACCACCACAGCGGTGAACCGGACGCGCTCGCCCACGCGGGTCGGCGCGGTGAACTGCACCCGCGCCGAGCCCAGCACCACGTTCGGATGATTGACCGCGAGCATCGCCGCGTAGTCGGCCGCGCCGAACAAGAACCCGCCGTGCACCAGCCCGCGCTCGTCGGCGGCCATGCCCGCGTGGGTCTGCAGCTCGACCTCGGCCCGGTTGGGCGCGAGCGCACGGATCTCCCCGCACAGCGTGGGATCGATCGCCAGGTGCGTGTTGGGCCGATCCATCGTCAGCCGATCACCTTGCCGCAGAAGCCGGCGATGCAGTCGGCCCCGGGATCGCAGCAGTCCTCGTCGACCTCGCACGCGCTCTCGTTGGGCGAGCACATCGGGACCTCGTCGTCACACACGAACGCGCCGTCGATCTCGACGCAGAAGCCCGAGCAGCAGTCGTAGCCGGCCTCGCAGGTCTCGCCGATCTGCTTGCACTCGTTGAGCGCCGCGTAGCCGCGCATGTTGTTGTTGTTCAGCTCCTGGCCCGGCAGCCAAAAGCCCGGGTGACTGGGATCCTGGCCCGGCTGCGGGAACGGATCGATCGCCGTGACCCACAGCTGCTTGGTCCGCGTCGCGACGTCCTGGTTGGTGAGCGTGTTGCCGTACTGCCGCTCGGACACGAACACCAGCCAGAAGTAGCCGCCCGAGGCGACCGGCACGAACGTCGGCTCGTAGTTCTCGCCGGTCTCGAGATCGGGGATGTGGCCGAAGCCGTTGGCCTTGTCGAGCCGGACCGGCTCGCTGCCGTCCTTGCGGACCATCCACAATTCACCGGCGGCTCCGCGCGTGCGGGCCTGGGTCGCGCGCCCGAACGAGATCCACTCGTCGTCGGGGCTCCACGTCGGATAGCTGACGGTCGGCCGCGCGGCGTCGTTGGCCACGATCTGGATCGGGTTCGCGAACGACGGCACGTTGGTGTCGACGTCGACCACCCACAGCGTCGAGTTGTTGAAGTCCAGCCAGTTGCCGTCGGAGCGCACGCCGTAGGCGATCTTGCTGCCGTCGTTCGACCACGCCGGGTGGACCGGCCAACCGGTGGCTTGGAACAGCTGCGCTGCTGGGTTGGCGGTGTTGTTCTGGCTCAGCACCATGTAGCTGGGCTGGCCCAGGAACCCGCCGTTGCTCTGCCCCCACAGCACCCACTGGCCGTCGGGCGAGATCGCCTGGAAGCCCGACGCATACTCGGGGCTCAGCGGCGTGGCGAAGATGCCCGTGCCGTCCGGATTGAACGTGGCCCACTGGCTGTCGCCGCCGTTTTGCGAGGCGACGATCGTCGAGCCGTCGCGCGAGACGCTGTGGCAGGCCAAGCAGGTGGCGCCTTCCGGCTTCTGCAGGAACTGCTCGGGCGCCGACGCGCCCGGCTGGATGCGCAGCACGTCGCCTTGATTGACCGCCCAGTAGTAGATCACCCCGGCGAGGTTGGCCGGCGCGATCGTCCAAAATTGTGTCGGGCTGGCATAGGCCGCGTTGCCGTCGTAGCGCTTGATCTCGAGCGTGACGTCGCCCTCGTTCGAGTCGGTCAGCTTGAGCCACACGTCGACCGGCATGTTCGGGAAATCCCAGCGCGAAGGGTTCGGCACCGCCCCGTACCACTCCACCTCGAACGTCGGGCTGTTGAAGTGCAGCTTGTACTGATCGCCGTCGTTGCCCCCGTTCCACTGCACCGTCGGTCCCAGCAGCCCGCGCGGGAACACGGTGTAGTTGTAGGGATAGAGCAGCGACAGCGCCGGGTCGGCCACGTTGGCCGTGTCGAGCAGGCCCTTGGTGAACGGATCGAAGCCGTCGGGCTCGAAGATGTACGAGAGCTTGACGGTCACCTGCGCCTCGGCCTCGAGACCCCCGTAGCTGAACTTCAAGGTACCGACCCCGCCGAGCAGCCCGGTCGCCGTGAGCCCGCCGATGCCGGGATTGAGCGACGCGATGTCGAGCCGATCGAAGGTCCACACCCCGCTGCTGTCGACTTGATTCTCGTTACCCTGGTTGTTGACGGCGATCGCCGTGAAGTCGAGCTCGGCCGGGATCACGCCGTCGATCACCTCGATCACCGCGTCGGCCGGCTCGATCTTCAGCTCGACGATCATGTTCTCGTCGGGCATGTCGAGGCTTGGCTCGCCGTCGCCGTCGCCCATCGTGTCATCGCCGTCGCCATCGCCCTCGGCGTCGGTGCCGGAGTCGCTGATGCCCGCCTCGTCGTTGGTGGTCCGCGTCTCTTCGTCGCCTTTGCAGGCTGCAAGCGCGAGCGCGGCGATCAGGACTAGCGGCGGCAGTACGAACAGGCTCGAGTTGCGTGTGGACATGGCGGCCCTCAGACACCAATCCTAGGCGTGATTCCGCCCGAGAGGGTGGCGCAGCCATGTGGGCGCTGACACATGCTCGCGAAGCTCGGCTGTTCCGAAGGTCACCCGGTGCCCCGCCGCGTCGCTCACGCGAGGACGCGAGGCGTATCGTGGGCTCGATCCACGGGTTCGTGAGGTCGTGTTTGCACGTCGAGACGCAGGACAGCGAGCCGGACCATGCGACCACCGACGAGGGGTCGGACGCGAACGAGCCGACGACCCTCGAGCACGACGGCGTACTTCGTCTGGGCCGTTACCCGATCGTCCGCAAGCTCGGCGAGGGCGGCATGGGGATCGTCTACGCTTGCTACGACGAAGCGCTGGATCGGCGCATCGCCATCAAGCTGCTCAACTCTCGCTTCCAGCGGCGCTCCAGTCGAACGCGGCTGGAACGCGAGGCCCAGGCGCTGGCTCGGCTGTCGCACCCGAATGTCGTGCACATCTACGAGTTCGGCCTCCACGGCGACTCGCTGTACCTCGCGATGGAGTACATCGATGGCCAGACGTTGCGCGAATGGTTGCGCGGGTCGGATCGTCGCTGGCGCGAGATCGCCGAGGTGCTCGTGCAAGCGGGCCGCGGACTCGCGGCGGCTCACGCCGCCGGGCTGGTCCACCGCGACTTCAAGCCCGACAACGTGATGGTTGGACGCGACGGGCGGGTCCGCGTGCTCGACTTCGGCTTGGTCCGCGTGCTGCAGGAGACCGCGAGTGATCTCGACGATGAACCCGAGCACTCGCCGGGACCGAGCGAGCCGTGGCTCACCCGACCCGGCACGATCCTCGGCACGCCCGCCTACATGGCGCCCGAGCAACACGCGGGTCGACCGAGCGATGCGAAGGCCGATCAGTTTGCGTGGTGTGTGGTCGCCTACGAGGCGATGTTCGGCGTGCGACCGTTCGCTGGTTCCTCCGCCGAAGCGATCGCCGAGGCCATTCGAGCCGGGCGATGGCAAACCGGGGAGGATCGACTCGGCGTTCCACGTCGCGTCCGCGCGGCGATTGTTCGT
>DATLLB010000281.1:0-4351 GCA_035538075.1 Enhygromyxa sp. | reverse complement strand
GATGATCCTCGCGCTGCGTCGGCCCTACCAGGACGGCCCGAGCCTGCACTTCCCCGCCGGCGACGCTCCGGCCGAGGTCATGTGGTACTCGCACCCGACCTACGCCGAGCGCGAGGCCAACGCCAAGCGCAGCTACATCGCGGGGCCCCGTGGCGTGCGGAGCATGCCGTGGGGCAAGGGGTCCCCGAGCGAGAGCGACGGGGGGACGGACGGCGCATCGCCGGCCGGCCGGGAGAACGGCCCGACGGAGCGCAGCCACGGATCGGCGTGGGCCTTGGTCGACGATCCATCCGCGCTGCGTCGGCGCGCGACCGTGGTCGCCTACGAGAAGCTCGGCTACGCGAGCGCGCTCGAGCGCGAGGCCCTGCGCAGCGCCGCCGAGGTCGAGCAGCGCATCGCCGAGGAGCTGGCCGAGCGCACCCAGGGCCAGCAGTACTTCGGCTTCTACGACAACCGCATCCTCGAGCTCGGCGACATCGACCGGCGCATCGCCGAGGCGACCGACGCCGACGAACCGAGCTTGGCCGCCGCCGCCGAGCCCTGGCGAGGCGCGAGCCTCGAGCAGTTCATGCAGCGCTGGACGGCGACGGACGCCAAGCTCGAGCGCCAGCCCACGAGCGCGCTCGAGCAAGAGCGCGAGCGCCAGCGCAGCGAGGCGCGCGAGGGCGATCGGGCGCTGTTTCGCTGGCTGTGGCGGCAGGCCGACCCCGACGCGCGGGCCGAGCTCGAGCGACGGGCGCGGTTCTTGGTGTTCGTGCAGCAGCACATCGTCACGCTCAATCGCCACCGCAACACCGTCGCGCCGATGTTCGCCGCCGCGACCGATCCCGACGAGCTCCACGAGCCGCTCGCCGCCTTGCATCGCGACCTCGCGCGGATGCTCGTCGAGGCCGAGCGCGTCTCGCTGCCCGACCTGCAGAATTTGGCCGCCGGCGGATCGACGCGGACCTACCTGCTGAGCGATCCGCTGGTCGACATGCACGACGGCGAGCAGCCGCTGCGCGAGTGGTTGGGCGCCTTCATGCCGCAGGTCGGAGGCGTGCACGAGCGCCTGCGGACGCTGCACTACAAGAACCTCGGCCGGCTGCTGGCGCTGCGCGAGCAGATCGAGGGGCGCAACCAGATAGGATGATCGCGATGCGCTGCGCGGGCTGGATCTCGATCGTCCTCACGATGCTCGCGAGCTGCACCGCGAAGGAGCCCGAGCGCACGGTCGACGAGCCGGTCCCCGAAGTCCCGGAGGCGCCGCCCGTCGAGCCGCCCGAGGCCGAGCCCGAGCCGCCGCCGAGCCTCGAGCTCGGCCCGCTCGTCGGGGGCGCTCGACCGATCTCGACTCCGACCGCCGGTCGCTACGCGCTCTCGCTCCGCGCCTCGCAGGATCGCTTCTTGACCATGGAGCACACGCTCGACCGCTCGATCGACGGCGGCGCGTCGCTCGAGCTGCGCGAGGATGGCAGCGTGCATGCGTGCTTCTGGGGGACCGCTCGCAGCGGCGGATCGATCAGCAAGTACGCCAGCGACGACGGGCAGCACCACCGCAACGAGATGGAGGATCCGTTTCGCGTGGGCATGTGGGGCACCTGGACGGCCGAGCCCGAGGCCGCGCGGGCGAGCGTTCGCTTGAGCAGCATCGACTATCGATCGTGCGATCGCAGCGAAGCCGCCGTCGAGCAGCCGTCGCCGTCGGTCATGACCTGCCATGCGATCGCAGCGGGCGACGGTCTGCCGGTCGCCGCGATCGTCTGCCGGCCGCCCGCGGATCAGCACCGCATGCACGAGCTCGCGATGGCGCTGGCGGACAGCCCTCGCAGCGGGCCTTGGGCGATCCGCGAGGATCCGACCGGACGGCATCCGCGGGCGTTTGGCGAGGACGTGCAGCCGTGGTTGCTGCTCGGCTCGCCTGGGTTGCTGGTGGTTGCGCGGGATGATCGCGAAGGGACGCCGATCGACGTCACGCTGACGGCCGGCGACGTCCCGACGCCCCGCGGCCCGCTCGAAGCTCGGTGAGGTGGTCGCTCGACCCTTCGAGGGCTGGGTACCCGCTCCGGGAGCGATCACGCCACCCTCCGAGGTACCCACCCGAGCTCGCCCGAGCTCTCGACCGCCCTCCAAGGGTGCCGAGCACAGCTCCCGAGAGCGGTCGCTCGACCCTCCGAGGACCCCGACCGAGCTTCCGGGATCGCACGCGGGCCCTCGGAGGGTGCCGGGCCCAGCTCCCGGAAGCGCGTGCCCGCCCCGAAGGGCTCCAGCGCGCGCTCCCGGAAGCTGTGCGACCCCCTTTCTGGGCACAAGCGGAGCTCCCGGAAGCTGTGTGGGGGCCCTTCTGGGCACAAGCGGAGCTCCCGGAAGCTCTCGTGGGGCCTTTCTGGGCACAAGCCGAGCTCCCGGAAGCTCTTGCGGGGCCCTTTCTGGGCACAAAAAAAGAGCCCCCGGAGGGCTGCTCGACCCTTCATGGGCACAAGCAGCGCTCCGGGAGCTCTCTCGATTGGCCGAGTGGCGTCACTTGCCTTCAGCCACGGGCACGTTGGGCAGCGGTGCCTCGACGGGCTCCTCGGCCTCGGCCTCCTCGGCCACGCTCCGGGGCTTGCGGAAGCGCAGGATCGGCTCGAGTGCGGCCTCGGCTTCGGCGATCGACTTGGCGTCGTCGTCCTCCACGAGGCCGAGCACCAGCCGGGCATAGCCGGCGATCGCAGACCGCAGCGAGCGGAGCGAGTCGAGCACGCTGAGGGAGTCGACGTCGACATCCTTCTTCTTGGTGATGCCCAGCACCTCGCCGTAGGCGAGGTGGGCCTCGCGGAGCCGCTTCAAGAAGCGCTCGCCAGCGAGCTCGTTGATGTCGGCCTCGAGCCCATCATCCACGATCAGCTGCAGACGACGCTCGCTCTGCGCCCACTGCTCGGGGTAGGACAGGTTGAGGAAGTCGAGACCGGTCGGGAACAGCAGCTCGATCAGCTGCCCGGCTCGCTCGCCGAACTCCTCGTCCTCGGAGTCGGCCCACGGCGCGACGCGATTCCGCAGCGCGCCCCAGCGGCGGTCGAGCGCGATGTCGTACGTTCGGACACGCTCGCTGTTGTCGGGCCGATTGGCGTCAATCCACGCCTTCTGTAGCGTGGTCGCCTTTCCGTGCAGCTTGGCCAGACGATTGCTGACAGCCGGAACAGGCTGCTCACCGGCCGCGGCCACCAGCGCTCGGTACAAGCTCAGCGTCGCGGCAGGGGTGCGAGTGGGGATTGCAGTATACTGATTGGGATCGATACGAAACAACATGCCGCGAACGGTAGCAGCCGGAATCGAGGAGGCCAGGAGGAATCGTCGTGGCTATTGTAAATGGCGATCGGCCACAAAGCTGGCCATCGATTGATCGAGCGCGAAGATGCTCAGGGCGCCGAGAGTGTTCGCTGCCGGTTCTGCTCAACCCTGCTTGCGACCGCCTCGGCGCTGCGGGGGCGCCAATGTGTGCTCGATCGGCTCGACCCCGCTCGTCGAGACGGTGAACAGGCAGGGCTGGCGATACTGGTTTGCTCGGCGGATGATCAGCTCGATCTTCGCGCGCACGAGCTCGGCTTGTTCAGGGCCGGTCATTTTTGTCCGCCCGCCGAGGAAGAATGCGTGAATCTTCGCGGCGACCAGCGCCTCGATCTCGAGCGGCCGGTATCGAATGCGACGGTCCTTGGTGAGCAGCGCCCAGCCCTTCGCTCCGATCAGCGAGATCAGGGCTGGGTCGTCGACACCCTCGCCGAACTCGACCTTCGCTGATTTGATCGTCACGCCCTCCACATCCGCCAGCGCCTCTGCGATCAGCGGGAAGCCGAGGTTCTCGTCCACGAGCAATATCAGGTCACGCCGCTTGTTTGCCGGCTTCCGAGATCGCCGCTCGGATTTGCCGCTCGGTTCGCCCAAAGTCCCTCGCTAGGCTAGCTATGCTCTCGCCCGCGTCGTAACGGTCGACGAGCTCATCCACGGTAATACCGGTACCGGTCAAACAAAGGCGCCCAAACTTGACGGTTGGATCGATGGTGAACGGGCGCTCGGGGCCACCATCTGCGGGGAAGGGGTAGAGCCTGATCGGCACGCCCTTGGGATCCCGCTCGACGCGTTTGAGGTGCGCTTCGAGGGTCTGCTTCATGGCGAGCTGGCCGGAGCGGCTCACGTTGACGAGTGCCCCCAAGCGCTCCACGAACAGACTCACGCCATCCGTCTGCATCGACTCGCGGGCGAGCGGGCGCTCGGAGTCCAGCTCGTTGGCGAGGTACTCGACGGCGTCACGGATCGCCTGAATCGTGACACCGTGGCCACGGATCCCTCGGAGCACGTGGAGCTCGACGAGGTACTCGAACGAGAGGATGCAGGG
>DATLLB010000280.1:0-10210 GCA_035538075.1 Enhygromyxa sp. | reverse complement strand
GCCCTACGACGCGTGGATGAAGCGAGCGCGTCGCTACTACACCTCCGGCGATCAGGAGCGGATGCACGAGCAGATTCGTGCATTGCTTCCGCACGTCAATTACAGCAACGGCACCCGCGAGCTGCTCGGCTGTCCGAACTGCGTGCTCGATTCGGTCGTGTGGTTCATGGGCCCGGAGATCGATCCCGAGCTGGCCTACGAGACCCTGCGGCCCGTGCTTGAGGGCGAGGAGCGCTATCCCGGCGAGGATCCGAAGTACTTCGCGCAGCTCAAGCGCTACAACCAGATCGGTCGCTGCTCGAGCATCAAGCACTGCCACATGCGCTACGGTCGGGTGCTCTTCTACGCCGGGCGCACGCAGGAGGCTCATGAGCAGGTCATGCGGGCCGATCCGTACGAGTCGCCCGAGGTGTTCCTGATGCCGATGGTGATTCGGCTCGAGTATGCGCTCGCGGCCGACGATCGGCATGAGCTCGAGTGGTGGGCGCAGGAGCTCGAGGAGCGGATGCTGATCCACGAGGACATCGACGAGGCCTTCCAGGCGGCGCTGCGGGTCGCTCAGGCGTTCGAGCGGCTGGGCGAGGAGCCGGCGAGGATCGGCAAGGCGCTCGAGCACGCGCAGGCGTACGCGCGACGGTTGGATGCGCGGCTTGGGGAGCCGAGGTACGCGAACTGGCTCGCGCGCGAGCGCGAGCTGGGGCCGCCATTTTGATTTGTTGGTGGTGTAGACAAACAACTCTTCTCTGGTCTCTCATAGCGACACTTATTAATAGATGCGATCCTGACGTGCTGGCATCGCTACTTGCTATGGCGTTGACACCGCGGATCAGCGCTTGTTAGCATGCCGCGTGGACGAAATCCTCCGGTTCTATGTGTTGCGCAAGCCAGATGCACTCCCAGCAGACCGGCACATCTCGCTCGACACAAACTCGGACTTCCAGACTGCGCTGAAGATGGCGTCGACCCACTCTGTGGCGCGACACGAGATTAAGCGGCTACTCGATTGCGAATGTGAGCCGCTGGCCCGCGATATCGCGTGCACTCGCTCGGCGACTCGCGATGTTTTGCGCCGTATCGACGACGCACCGAGTTCCGAGGACCATGTGCCGATCGAGCGATGGGTGAAGGAGGCGTTCGGGAGGTCGCTCGCAGAAGTGGTAGGTGACCCGAACGCGTTTTTACGCGGCACGGCTCGGCTCAAGGACGCGCTGACAGCTCTGCGCGTCGCACACGAGCTCGGGCCTGAGACCCGTTCCCCAGCGCCTGAACGCGCGAGGTGTCCCGTGCCGGGCTCGCGACCGTCGCAGCGGTCGAAGCCCGCCGCTGCTGCCCTTGCGCGGCGTTTGGTGCCGGAGAGGCCGGCGGCGGCGATGATCGCCAATGTGCAAACGGGCGTTCGCGTCGAGCCGATGGCTGCTTATGCTGCAACGCCTCTTGTCTCGACAGAGCTGCGCGGGCTCGTTCCCGACCTCATTGCGACGGTGCGCGTGCGTCAGCTCCTTCACGAGGCTGCGCTCGGGGAGCGTATCTCCACGGCGCAGGCGAAGGCCGTGATGCACCGGCCGATGTCCGTGTCGATTTTGGACGCGCTCCCGATCCGCGATTTGTTCCCTCTGGAGCCTAACGATGCGGATCGACTCGCCAGTGCGAAGGAGGCTCTGGCATCGCTGACCGAGCTCATCTTGAGGATCGCGCGCGCGTGTCCATACGAGACCATGGTGAGCGTGGACGGGCGCGTCGTGATGACGAATGAACTCGTCGACGAAGTCATCGATCGCTATTTGAACCTCCTGTGGGACCTCGACGATCTCCCTGGCGGCAGTGCAACCGGTGTCCTGCAGAACGGCACGTGGGAGGCGTTCCACGCCCTGCTCGAGGCGAAGGCTCGCTACCTCGTGCACACCATCGCGGATCTCAGGCGAAAACTCGCTGCGTCAGGTGCACCTGACGCGACCGCACCTTCCTTCGTGTCGACCGAGATCGGTGGGCACATGCAGTTTGCCGGCGTCGCCGACGTACACGTCTTTCGCGAGCATGTCGTCGGCTACGAGCGCGGCGAGATCGCGCACATCGAGAACGTGCTCTCCGGAGAGAAGCGGACGCGTAACTATCGAACGCTGACCCGACGGGAGGAAGAGAAGGAGAGTGCGGCCGAGACGTCGACAATCGAGGAGAAGGAGATCAAGACGGAGGAGCGGTCGCTGCTCAAGAGTGAGGCGTCGAGCGTCCTCAAGGAGATGCTGGACGTCAGGGTTGGCGTCGATCTCCAGGTGAAGGTCGGCGAGACGTTCAAGCTCGGGCTCAATACGAGTGTCGGATATTCGCGAAGCAAAGAAGACAGTTCCAAGGTTGCAACGGAGTTCGCTAAGGATGTCACGAATCGCGCCGCCCTCCGGGTCGAGGAGACGGTGCGGCAAAGCGAGCGGGTTCGTCTCCTCCGGGAGACCGAGGAGTGGGTCGAGCATGGGTTCGACAACCAGGGCACGGGTCGTAAGAACGTCGTCGGCATCTATCAGTGGATCCAAAAGGTTCACGAAGTCCGGCATTTCCTTCCCGGATACACCTCGGCGATCTTCGACGGAATCGTCCTGCAGCCCGCGCAGCGGTTGCTCGGGCTGCCTACGGGAGCATCCACCGTCGAAGGCACGCCGCCGGACCCGATCGACTTCTCTGCGTCAGACATTCACCCGTGGAACTACCTCGAGCTCACCAGTCGCTACGGTGCAGGCCAGGTCCCGCCCCCGCCTCCACTCACGCAAGGTGTCGCGCACTCATTCGCGCAGAGCGGCGGATCCAAAGAGCTTGGCGTTGCCTCGACTGAGAACCTCGCGGTTCCTGACGGGTACTTGGCTGGATACGCGGGGGTGAGTTGGTATTCCGGCTGGGACATTCAGGGAGACGCGCTGCGTGGCAGCCGTGCAGAGATCTCGCTGGGATCGACGAAACTCGATTCGGGGACCAAGGTCATCGATAGCAATGGCGACATCGACAATGGTCGGCGGGGTGGAACAACCTTGATGTTGGCGGGGGAACGTACATGGCTCCCGTTTGCTGCGCTCTTCTATGGCGGTTATGGAGCGCAGTGTGCAGTCAACCTGACCTGCGTGCGCACGATCGAAAAGTATCAAACGTGGCAGCTTGCGGTTTTTGCAGCGATCACCGCGGCATACTCCCGCTCACGGCAAGCGTACGAGGAGAAGCTGGCACAAGCGCAGCTCCAAGTTGCATACGAGAACGGACCCTCCCCTGGACGAATTAGCTCGATTATTCGCGACGAGATCAAGCGCTGTGCGATCGGTGTGATGGCGCGACAGGCCGCTGGCAAGACGATCTTCCAGCGCATCGATGATCTCTATGCTGCGGCGAATACGAAGGAGATCGCCCGGCTCACCCTCATCTACGAGCACGCCTTCGAGTGGGACAACATGGCGTTCGTCCTCTACCCCTATTTCTGGGCCGATGGCAGGAATGAAGGGTGGCGCCGGCACACGTCGCGCGACGATGACGACCAGGAATTGATGTCCTTCTTTCGCGCTGGCGCGGCGCGAGTGGTTGTGCCCGTGCGGCCGAGCTTCTTGCGGAGCGTCCTCGACCCGACGATCGTCGAGGAGGATCTCGCGGCCATACTCGGCGAGACGCTCACGCTCGACGACCTGCTCAAAATCGGGTCGCCGCGTCGGCTCGCCATC
Source organism: Enhygromyxa sp. (assembly GCA_035538075.1). Classification (GTDB taxonomy): domain Bacteria; phylum Myxococcota_A; class Polyangia; order Nannocystales; family Nannocystaceae; genus Plesiocystis. Next base: position 6,521 of record DATLLB010000280.1, on the reverse strand, counting down.
GAGGACGAGCTCGGCAAGCCCAAGACGCTCGAGTACGTCGACCAGTGGACGACGCGCGTACCGACACAGCTCGTGGTTCTTCGCGACACCCCAGAAGAGAAGCTTCTCCCCACGTGGAAGTGGAGCGATGACGGCAAGGGCGGAAGCTGGACTGAAGAGAACCCGTGAGCCTCGAGCGATGGAACGAAGCGCTCGGGGACCGCGCGCGCCCCGGAAACCGAGTCGACTCACTCATCGATGGGTGGGCCGCGCTCGAGGCGATGGCCCAGGCCATTCGTACGACGTTCAGCGGCGACACATCGACCCACTACGTCTACTTTCTCGGTTGGTGGCTCGACGAAGAGCTCGAGATGATTGCAGGTGATCGGAGTTCGACCTTCGCTGCGCTGACGCGGAGGGCCGCCGACGCCGGCGTGCAGGTGCGGGTCGTGTTGTGGAAGAACGCACTCAAGCTCAAGACGAGCGCAGCCGCACAAGCGAAGAGCATGGAGCGCCCGCCCAACCTGCGGGTGCTCGTCGACGCGAGCAAGGTCCATGCGTTTCACTCGCATCACCAGAAATTGCTCGTCGTTCGAGGAAAGGAGGGGCTCGTGGGGTTCTGCGGCGGAATCGACGTCGCCGAGAACCGTGTCAGGCCGGTACACCTGCAACCGGGCTCGCCGTATCTCGACGTGCACTGCCGTGTTGCAGGACCTGCCGCGCGAGACTTGGTCGATGTATTTCTCCAACGGTGGAACGCGCTCCGCGTCCACGACACGAGCCAACCCACCGATAACCTCCGCGGCGAGGGCGACGCAGCGGCCCGAGGGAGCGTGGAGAAGGCCGTCGGCTCGCAACGCGTCGCTATCAAGCGCACGTTCGTCGACGTGGCCCGTCGCTGCTTGAAGGACGCGTCCATCCGCGATGCGATGCTCGCTGCGATCCGCACCGCCCGCCGATTCATCTATATCGAGGATCAATACCTCATCAACCGAGCCGCAGCCGAGGCTATTGGAAGGCGCCTCGGGGAGCTGTCCCGCGTGGTGATCGTCATACCCCACTCCGCGATCTCGGACCTGCCCCGCGTCTGGCCGGAGCGTCGTGCCTTCGTCGAGACCATCCTCGCGCACGCGCCGGAGCGGGCCCGCGCGCGCCTATGGGTCCTCTTCCCGTATCGCCCGCCGACCAATCGCGTGCCTGCCCAAGACGTCCCTGGCAGGCGGTACGAGCCCTCCGACTTTGGACCGTCGACGTATGTCCACTCGAAGACGTGGGTCATCGACGATGAGCTGGCGGTGATCGGCTCGGCGAACTGCAACCGACGCGGTTGGCTGCTCGATTCGGAGGTGGCGGCCTTCATCGTCGATCGCGAGCCCGCACCCGACGGAGCAGGCACGCCTGCTTTCGCGCAGGAGCTACGAGCCCGCCTCTGGGCGCGGCTGCTCGACACGCCGCAGGACTATCCGCGGTTCCTCGACGAACGCGCGGGGTTTCGCATCCTCACCTCGAGTCACGCACGTGATTATCTCCGCCGCTACGACCCATGGGAGCCTCTCCGGCCGCAGCAAGGGGACCCGGACGCGGGGGATTGGGGCTTCGCCCCGGAGTTCACCATCGGCGCCACGCAAAATGGGGCGCTCTTCGACCTGCTCGGAGATCCTCCGGTAGAACCGCTCCCGGAGTGCTCTCGAACACGGGGCTCCTGATGACGCAGCGACTCCATCCGGTCGTCGACAAATGGCAACGCGTCCTCGGGGCGCCGGTTCGGTCGAATAACGTCGTCCAGTACCTGGTGAATGGCCCAGCGACGTACGAGGCGATGCACGAGGCACTGCTGACGACGCTGACGGGCGCAACGAAGACCCACTACATCTACTTGCTCGGATGGTGGTTGGACGACGACCTCCCACTGGTTGCGGGCAACGTGGACTCGACCTTCGCGAGCATCGCCGCCGAGGCGGCCCGCAAGGGCGTCGAGGTCCGCGTGATGCTCTGGAACAACCGGCTCAACGCGAACCTCGTCACCCAGCTCACCCAGCTCACCCATGGCAGCCCGGCTCAGCGAGCGACAGCGCTGCGCGAGCTGGCCTCTCACCGCAGCAAGTACGAAGCCGACCTGTACGCGATCCTCACGGACCCGATCGCTCCACACGCTCGACTGCGCGCGCAGAAAGCTTGGATCGACAATCTCGAGAATGACTGCGGTCGGGCCGTGATCGACAACCACCTGAGCCCTTTCATATCGCACCACCAAAAAGTGTTGATTACCCGTGGTGACGAAGGCCTGATCGCGTTCTGTGGTGGGCTCGATATCGCCGCCGACCGCGTCGAAGCCGTCCCTGGTCATTCCGGGTCGCCGTTCCGGGACGTTCAATGTCGCATTCAAGGTGCGGCTGCGCACGATCTCCTAGCCACTTTCGTGCAACGATGGGCAGTCGCAGCAGCCGCTGGCGAGGCCCACACAGCCGACCGCCTCCGCGGATACAAGGACTCGCAGGGAACGGCTGGACCGGTCTCGGCCACCGCCAACCAATACGTCAAGGTGGTACGCACCTTCGTGGACAAGAACCGAGGGTGCATGGCCGAGGGATCAACCGCATCCACGATGCTCGCGGCGATCCGGGCAGCAGAGCGGTTCATCTACGCCGAGGATCAATACCTCGTTCATCCAGAAGCGGCCGCGGCCATCGGCGAGCGGCTCCCGAAACTGCAGCATGTCACGATCGTCATCCCGCACACGGCCATCATCGATTTGCCGGGAGCATGGGCCGCGCGACACCGTTTCATTCGCACTGTTTTTGACCATGCGGGCCCAGCCGACTTCAAGAAGTTCCAGGTCTACTTCTATTATCGACCCGCTGGCGCGCCGAAGAAGCTGAACACCCGGTATTTCACAGACGACTTCGGACCCGGCTCGTACGTGCACTCGAAGGTGTGGATCTTCGACGACGAGCTCGCAATCATCGGCTCGGCCAACTGCAACTATCGGGGCTGGGCATACGACAGTGAGGTAGGTGCAGCGATCTTCGACGCGCCCACCTCGGAGGGGACGTTCGCGCAGCGCTTCCGCGTGAAGCTCTGGAGCGAGCTCTTCGGCCGCTCGCTGCCCGAGTCCTTGCTTGTCCCGGAGTCAGTACGCGCGTGGTCATTGCCGCCCGCCCAACGGTATGTCCGTCGCTACGACCCGCTGGAGAACACGGACGCCACCATGGCGTGGCTACGAGGCGCTGGCGCCCTTCTGTCCCAAGCACCGTGGATGGGCCCGGCGGACGATGCTGCGGAGCGACTGCTGTTTTTCATCAAGAACTGGGTGGGGGACAACCCGGAGCTCGTGTTCCGCGGCTGCGACTCGCGGCGCACTCCGTAGGCGCGCGAGCTCGCCCCGCCGAGCTCGCCGACGCCGATAGCCCACTACGCTCAGGCGATCGGGCAGCGCATCAGCACGGCAGGGAACTGCACGAATTCGCCGTGTCGCTCGCCGTGCGGCATCGGGACGGTGATGGTCTCGATCGTGCGAAAGCCCAGCGAAGCGTAGAAGTGCTCGGCGACCAGCGTCGAGTAGCACTCGAGCTGCTCGATGCCACCTGCTCGGGCGCTGTCGAGCATCGCCATCGCGATCGCCCGCGCGATGCCGCGACGCAGGTGATCAATATCGGTCCCAAAGTGGCGCACGTGCCCGAGCCCCGCTTCGACGGCGCCGGTCCCCGGTCGCTCGCGCGTCCAACCGCCACAGCCGACGACCTCGCCGGACTCGTCGACAGCCACGAACCAAGTCGGGCACTCGAGCAGCTTGGGCTGCGCGCGAGTCATCGCCGGCAACGCCACGGCCAGCAGCTCCGGGTCGTAGCCAGGAGCGAGCAGCGGCGGGTACGAGCGAGCCAGCATCGCGTCGATGCCTTCGCGATCGTGCAGCTGCGCGGGACGAATGATGAACGACTCCATACAACCAGCATGCACTAAGGCTCGCCCCAGCCGCCACCGCCGGGTGTCTCGAGCACGAAGCAATCGCCCGGCTGCACGTGGGTCGCCGCCGTGGAGCCCAACACCTCCACGCGACCGTCCGCACGCTCGATCCAGTTGCGCCCCAACGCGCCCGCTTCACCGCCAGCCATGCCGTACGGCGCGACCCGGCGGCGATTGGCCAGGATCACCAGCTCCATGCGCTCGTGGAATCGCAGCTTGCGGCGCACTCCGTCGCCGCCCTTGTGCCGCCCGCGACCGCCCGAGCCGCGGCGAATCTCGAACACCTCGAGCGTGACCGGAAAGCGCTGCTCGAGGATCTCCGGATCGGTCAGCCGCGAGTTGGTCATGTGCGTGTGCACGGCGTCGGTGCCGTCGAAGCTCGGCCCGGCCCCTGAGCCGCCGCACACGGTCTCGTAGTACTGGTGCTCGTCGTTGCCGAAGCTGAGGTTGTTCATGGTCCCCTGCGCGGCGGCCATGACTCCGAGCGCGCCGTAGAGCGCGTCGCAGATCACCTGCGAGGTCTCGACGTTGCCGGCCACCACGGCCGCGGGATAGCGCGGATTGAGCATGCAGCCCTCGGGGACTACGAGCTCGATCGGATCGAGGCAGCCTTCGTTGAGCGGGATCTCGGCGTCGACCAGCGTGCGGAACACGTAGAGCACGGCAGCCTGGCAGACGGCCAGCGGCGCGTTGAAGTTGTTGGGCTGCTGCGGGCTGGTGCCGGTGAAGTCGACGCGACAGCGGCGGGCGTCGGCGTCGATGTCGACGCGTACGACCACGCGGCTTTCATCGTCGAGCTCGTAGGCGAACGCATGCTCGCGCTTGGGCAGTCGAGCGATCGCGTCGCGCACCGCGTCGGCGGCGTTTTGTCGGACGTGCCGCATGTATGCGCGGACGATCGGCAGCGTCCAGCGCTAGACCGTGCGCCGCAGCTCGGCGGCGCCCTTGTGGTTGGCGGCCAGCTGGGCCTCGAGATCGGCGAGGTTCTGCTCGGGATCGCGGGCCGGATGCGGGCCGCTGGCGAGCAGCTCGCGGACGGCCTGACGTCGCAACGTGCCCTGATCGACGAGCAGGAAGTCGTCGAACAGCACGCCCTCTTCGTCGACATGGCGGCTGTCGGCCGGCATCGAGCCCGGCGTCTTGCCGCCGATGTCGGCATGATGACCGCGGCTGGCGACGAAGAACGCGAGCTGATCCTCGATGAACACGGGCGTGATCACGGTGACGTCGGGCAGGTGTGTGCCGCCGTTGTAGGGCGCGTTGACGGCGAAGCTGTCGCCTGCGCGAAGCTGCGATCGGCTGGCCAGCACCGCGCGCACGCTCGCGCCCATCGAGCCGAGGTGCACGGGCATGTGCGGCGCGTTGGCGATCAGCTGGCCGCCGCCGTCGAACACCGCACACGAGAAGTCGAGGCGCTCCTTGATGTTGACCGAGTGAGCCGTGTTGCGCAGCGTCGCGCCCATCTGCTCGGCGATCGATCCGAACAAGTTGTTGAACAGCTCGAGCCGCACGGGATCGGGGCGCTCGAGCTCGCCTTCGCTGCCGAGCTGGTTGGGGCGAGGCGCGACGCGGGTGAGGATCAGGTGGCCGGTCGCGAGCACGCTGGCCGACCAGCCGGGCTCGACGACGGTGGTGGCGTTGCGCTCGGCGATGATCGCCGGGCCGGGGATCACGTCACGCTCGCGCAGATCATCGCGCTGGTAGATCGGCGTGCGGCGGTTGTGGCCGGCGGTGTGGACCTCGGCGAAATCGAGCGGGCGCAGCCCGATCGCGCGCGAGGGCGCGAGCGGGGGATCGTCGACGCTCAGCCCCGCGACGATCGCCTCGGCGGTCAGAGCATCGATCACGATCGCGTCCGCGGGCAGCACGAAGCCGTAGCGCTCGCGGTGCTCGGCCTCGAACGCGGCTCGCATCACGGCCGCGCGAGCTTGCGGATCGCCGTGCGCTTGCCAGGGGATCGGCAGCGGGCGATCGCTGCCGGCGTAGCGCAGGTGAGCGCCGCGTTGCGTGGCAATGCGCTCGTGCGGGAGCTGCTGGGCACGCAGCGTGCCCACGGCCTCGGCGACCAGCTCGTCGAGCCGCGCGTCGGCTTCGTCGATCGCCGCGGGCGCGAGCGTGGCGGCGAGCGAGCGCTCGCGCAGCGCTCGAACGTCGGCGAGCCCGATCCCGTAGGCCGACAGCACGCCCGCGAGCGGATGCAGCAGGACCGTGCGAATGCCGAGCGCGTCGGCGACCAGGCACGCGTGCTGACCTCCCGCGCCGCCGAAGCAGCACAGCGCGTGGTGCTCGAGATCGTGGCCGCGCTCGATCGAGATCTTCTTGATCGCGTCGGCCATGTTGGCGACGGCGATCTCGATGAAGCCCTCGGCGATCGCCTCCGCGCTGCGCCGCACACCCGTGGCCAGCGCGACCTCTTTGGCCAGCGCGGCGAAGCGCTCGCGCACGACCTCGACGTCGATGCCGAGCGTGCCGCTTGGCCCGAACACATGCGGGAACAGCTGCGGCTGCAGCTTGCCGAGCATCACGTTGCAGTCGGTCACCGTCAGCGGGCCGCCGCGGCGATAGCAGGCCGGGCCTGG
>DATLLB010000279.1:0-4535 GCA_035538075.1 Enhygromyxa sp. | reverse complement strand
GAGACAGGCCGTGGGCGCGTCGGCGTTTCACTCGGGCAGCGACGGCGCTGCGCTCACGATCGGCGATCTGGCCGGCAGCGAGTCCGGCAAGACCGGCATGCATGCGCTGGTCGACGCCGATCTGTTCAACCTGCTGTGCATCCCGCTCGACAGCTGGAGCGCGGTCGACTCGGCGGCCCTCGATCTGTGGACGCAGGCCGAGGCGCTGTGCGAGCGCAAGCGCGGGTTCTTGTTGATCGACCCGCCGCAGGAGTGGGCCTCGTTCACGGCGGCCTCGACCGCGGCGCCGCAGCTGACCATCCGCCACCGCAACGCGGCGCTCTACATGCCCCGCATTCGCTCGGCCGATCCGCTGCAGGAGGGTCGCCTGCGCGAGTTCCCGCCGTCGGGCGCGATCGCGGGGGTCATCGCGCGGACCGACTCGGCGCGCGGCGTGTGGAAGGCTCCGGCCGGCACCGACGCGTACCTGGTCGGCGTGCCCGAGCTGTCGCTCAAGCTGACCGACATGCAGCAGGGCGTGCTCAACCAGCTCGGCGTCAACTGCCTGCGCAGCTTCCCGGTCTACGGCACGCTGATCTGGGGCACGCGCACGCTGTCGGGCGCCGACGCGTTGGCCTCGGAGTGGAAGTACCTGCCGGTTCGGCGGCTCACGCTGTACCTCGAGGAGAGCCTCCAGCGCGGACTCGCGTGGGCGGTGTTCGAGCCCAACGACGAGCCTCTGTGGGCGCAGATCCGCCAGGCGATCAAGGGCTTCATGCAGGGGCTGTTCCGCCAGGGCGCGTTCCAGGGACGCAGCGCGCGGGAGGCCTACTTCGTCAAGTGCGACCGCGAGACGACCACGCAAGCCGACATCGATCGCGGCGTGGTCAACGTGGTGATTGGCTTCGCGCCGGTGCGTCCGGCCGAGTTCGTGGTGATCAAGCTTCAGCAGCTCGCGGGTCAAGCCGCGGTGTGAGGACGTCGATGCCGCTCTTCGAGAACAACCCCGATCGAATCGACCCCTACAAGAACTACCGCTTCAAGGTCTACTGGGATCAGAAGGTCGTCGCCGGCGTCAGCAAGGTCAGCGCGCTCAAGCGCACGACCGAGGTCGTCGAGCACCGCAGCGGCGGCGACCCGGCCACGGTGATCCGCTCGCCGGGCCAGACCAAGTTCGAGGCCATCACGCTCGAGCGCGGGGTGACCCACGACAAAGCCTTCGAGCAGTGGGCCAACAAGATCTGGAACTTCGGTGCCAGCGACGGTGGCGAGGTCTCGCTCAAGGACATGCGCAAGACCATCACGATCGTGCTGCACAACGAAGCCGGTCAGGAGGTCATCAAGTACAACATCTATCGCTGCTGGGTGAGCGAGTTCCAGGCGTTGCCCGAGCTCGACGCGAGCGGCAACGCGATCGCGATCCAGACGCTCAAGCTCGAGAACGAAGGCTGGGAGCGCGACACCTCGTTCAAGCCGACCGAGCCAGAGCCGTCGTTCATCGAGCCGCCGAACGAAGGCTGAACCCACGACCACCGAGATCATCGGGGTGATGGCGAACCGTGCACAAGCTCGAGGCCCAGCAGATCATCAGCGCGTGGGAACGAGGCCGGCGCGCCTCGAGCCAGGCGCGAGCGTTGTTGCTGGCCGAGCTCGCGGGCGTCGAGGCCGAGCAGCTGCCGATCGGCACGCGTGACGTGCTGCTCGCCCGGCAGCGGATCGCGACCTACGGGGCGCAGGCGCCTGCGTACGTGGTGTGCCCGGCCTGCAGCGAGGGGCTCGAGTTTCGCGTCGACTTCGAGCGCGTGGTCGAGCTCGGCGACGTGCGCGAGGACGACGGGCCGTGGACTCTCGAGCGCGACGGGTTTCGCGTGCGCTTTCGGCTGCCGGACACGCTCGATCTGCTGGCGATCGCCGAGCAACCGGACCGCGGTCGCGCGGTGCTGCTCGAGCGCATCGTGATCGCAGCCGAGCGCGAGGGCGATCGGATCGCGGTCGGTGGCTTGCCCGATGAAGTGGTGGCGGCGATCGAGGCCGAGATCGAGCGGCTCGATCCCGTCAGCGACATTCGCTTCGGGCAGACCTGCCCTGCGTGTGCGCACCGGTTCGTGGCGCCGTTCGACGTCGCACGCTTTTGCTGGCACGAGCTCGACGTCGACGCGCGGCGACTTCTGCAAGAGGTCGACGCGCTCGCGCGCGTGTATGGCTGGGGCGAGGCGGAGATCCTCGCGATGTCGAGGGCCCGTCGGATGACCTACCTGGAGATCTGCGGGGTCGTATGAGTCTGTTTCAGCACCTCGTGGAGCGAGCGCTGGAGCTCGCGCGGCCGATCGAGCCGGTCATCGATCCGTCGCCGCTCGGGCCACCCGTGCTCGCGCCGAGCGAGCCGAGCTTCGAGGAGACGACGATCGAGGTGCCGGCCGCACGCGTGCCCGCGGCTTCGGTCGCGGCCGCGCCGGTGGCCGGGACGAGCGTGCGCTCGCCGATCGTGGAGCGTGGGCGCGAGCGATCGGTGACGCCGAGCGAGAGCGCAGCGCCTCGCGTGGTCGCGCCGCGCGATGGCGGGCAGCCGGCGATCCGGCCGAGGACCAGCGAGGCGAGCGGCCCGGTGATCGTCGAGCGCGAGCCGGCTTCGGTGATCGTCGAGCGGCGCATCGAGCAGCGAGTCGAGCGGACGCGCGAGCGGGTGCGCGAGTCCACGGTCACGATCGAGCCGCGCTCGGCCGATGCTGCGCTGCGTGAGCCCGCGGCCGCGCGGTCGCGCTCGGCTTCGGTCGAGCCGCTTTCGCTGGAGAGCATCGAGGTGCCGGCGATCGCCGAGCCCGTGCGACCGCTCGCGCCCGTCCGCGAGCGCACGCCGATCGCGAGCCCGGCCACGCCCGCGCGGCGCGAGCCTGCGGGCCCGCGGCCGAGCGCCGCGATCGAGCCTCGCCGCGCGAGCCGACAGAACCCAAGCGAAGCCACCCCCACCCTGCGGATCGAGATCGGCCGCGTGATCGTCCGCGCCGAGACGCCCGCCGCACCCTCGCGAGCTCCAGCCGCGAGCGCGCGACCATTGACCACGCTGGCCGAGTACCTGGCCAGCCGCGACCGAGGTTCACGATGAGCAACACGCTGGCCTTGGCGACGCTCACGGCGGTGATCGAGGGACGCATCACCGCGCTGCTCAACGCGGCGGGGCTGGCCGGCTTCGACGTGGTCGTCGATCACCCGAAGGGCGAGGAGCCGGATCCGGGCATCTACATCAAGCCTTATCGCGTGGTCCCGAGCGCGGCGCTGCGCAACTCCGATCTGCCGACGCGACGCAGCGAGGGCTCGCTGCTCGCTCGCCCGCGCCTGGCGATCGACGTCGACCTGCTGATCACCTTCGTCGGCGAGCCGGGCACCTACGATCCCGAGCGGCTGGCGGGGCTGGTGATGACCGAGTTCCACGCCAACCCGAGCCTCGGCAAGCAGGAGATCAAGGACTTCCTGGCCGGGCTCCCGCCCGATCACGTGCTCGACGGCGCCGACCTGGGCGATCAGCTGGCGCGCGTGCGGCTGACTCCGCTGTCGCTCAACCTCGAGGATCTGTCGCGCGTGTGGGGGCTCTACGGGCTCTCGGTCTATGGGCTCTCGGTCGCGTATCAGGCCGGGCCGCTGCTGCTCGACGCCGAGGTCCGTCCGGCCGCGCCGATGCCCGTGCATGCGACCAACTTCTCGGTCGTGCCCAACGTCGCGCCAGTGATCCTCGCGCTGCGCTCGACCAGCTCGGCGCAGGCGCTCGGTGTGCTCGGGGACGTGCTCACTGTCCAGGGCACCGGGCTGCGTGGGCCGAGCACGTGGCTGCGGATCGGCGAGGTGACGACCGAGGTGGCCAACGCCGACGTCGGCACCGATCGCGTGACCTTGCTGCTCGACGCGGGGCTCGGGCTGCAGGCGGGCGTGCGCTCGATCCAGGTGATCCACAAGGCCGAGCTGGGGCCGCCCAGCGATCCGTGGCGGATCGCGGCGCAGAGCAACGCGATGCCGTTCGCGTTGCTGCCGAAGATCAACGGCGTGCCGTCGGCCTCGGGCGCGGGGCCGGTCGAGGTCCGCGTGGCCGTCGAGCCGTTGCCGGGTCCCGATCAGGATGTCTCGCTGATCCTCGATCCGCTGGCTGGCGGCACGCAGCAGGAGCGCACCGAGTTTGCGATCGACGGCAGCGAGCTGGTGTTCGCATTTCCGACCCTGGCCGCGGGCGAGTACTTGCTGCGCGTGCGCATCGACGGCGCGGTCAGCCAGCTGGTGGTCGGTGCGGGCGGGACCTTCGACTCACCCAAGGTGACGGTGCCGTGAATCGCAGGATCAAGCGTCGCAAGCCGGGCGCTGGGCAGAGCTTGGCGATCACGAGCGCCGCCAACGAGGCCGGCGACGCTGCGCTGCGCGAGCAGCAGGTGGTCGCGCGCGCGCTCGCGGAGCTGATCGAGTACCTGCGCAAGGTCGCCAGTGATCGCGCGACGATCCAGGCCGGGTTCACGCCGACGATCCCGAGCGAGAGCGCGCTGGCGAAGCTGATCGCGGCGTGCGAGCTGTCGAGC
>DATLLB010000278.1:0-5654 GCA_035538075.1 Enhygromyxa sp. | reverse complement strand
TCGCCACGCTCGACGACGTCTCGGTCTCGAGCAACAGCACCGCCACCGCCCGCGGCCGTGCTGTTGCTCGAGACCGAGACGTCGTCGAGCGTGGCGATGCCGGCGAGCAACATCGCGCCGCCACCTTGGGTGGCCGTGTTGCCGCTGAAATCGCTGGCTTCGATCGAGAGCGTGTCGGTGCCGAGGAAGTCGATCTCGCCGCTATAGTAGATCGCGCCGCCAAGCCGGGCCGTGTTGTCTTCGAAGCTGCTGTCGTGGATCTCGTAGTGCTCCGAGTAGTTGTAGACGCTGTCGAGATGGAGCGCCCCGCCTTCGTCGGCGTGGTTGCCGGTGAAGCTGCAGTCGTGCACCTCGAGGCCGAACTTCAGCGCGTAGATCGCCCCGCCTTGCTCGGCGATGTTGTTGTTGAAGTCGGTGTTCGTGGCGACGACGTCCTTGCCGACGATCGCCCCGCCGACGTTGCCGCTCAGCACCGAGTCGGAGATCTCGAGGTAGCTCCAGTCCGAGAACTCCGTGAACTGGTTGTGCACCGCCGCGCCGACGCCCTCGTTGGCGACGAAGGTGCTGCCCACGATGACCGCCCGCGCGTGCGGGAACGAGATCGCCGAGCCGCCCTGCGCGGCGACGTTGCCCTCGAAGTGCGAGTTCTCGACCCGGAACAGGACCGACCACGGCGCGTAGATGCCCGCGCCTTCCTCCGCGCTGTTGTTGGTGATCACGAGGTTGTGGAAGCCGATCGTCGGCGTGAGGCCCTCGTGCCCGTCGTCGAACAGGATCGCCCCGGCCTCGCTGCCCGTGATCGTGAAGCCATCGAGCCGCACGTTGGTCTCGGCGTTGACCTCGTCGATGACGACGACCCGCGACTGCCAGCCGGGCGCGCCGAGCTGGACCGGGTGCGCGACGAAGTCCCGCTGCGCGAGCGAGGTCTCGGTGCCCGCGAAGCCGCCGTAGATCTCCACCGAGTCCGAGATCGTCGCGACCGGAGCGTTGGGATCCGGCGCGTAGGTGCCCTCGGCCACCCAGATCTGCGAGTCCTCGCACGCCACGCTGGCATCGATCGCGTCCTGCAGATTGTCGAAGGCCGTCGCCCACGACTGCCCGTCACCGCCGGGCGGCGCGTCGACGTCGACGTGAAGCGGCCCGAGGCAGGCGTCGCACAGCAGCGCGATCTCTTGCTCCGACAGCGCCCGATCCCACACGCGCAGCTCGTCGATCTTGCCGCCGAACCAGCGGGCCGCGTTCGCGCTCAGACCGACCGATGAGTAGTTGAAGTCCTTGAGCCCGATGTTGCTGTTGAGCCGCTCCGAGTCCAGCGAGCAGTTGAAGTAGTTGCGCACCGCCACGCCGCCGTCGACGACCATCGTGACCTCGGTCCACTGATCCTCGCTCATCGCCGGGTTGCTGGCCGTCCACAGCGTGCCGTTGGTGCTCTGATTCAGGAACGCCGCGCTCGTGCGCCCGCCGTGGACCTCGTCGCCGACAAACCACGTCGACGAGGGCCCGCAGCCGTAGCACAGCGTGTTGTACTTGTTCAGCTCGTCGATCCGCACGCGCGCGCTGATCGTGAAGTCACCGTTGACCCCGCCGTACAGCGCAGGCGAGCGCGGGCCGGTGAACGCGATGTAGTCGTCGACGCCGTCGAGGCTGACCGCCTCACCGTTGGGCGAGCTGACGAACGCTCCGCCGTGGACCGTGCCGTGGCGCTCGTTGCCGGACAGATCGGTGACCTGCGTGCCCTCGTGATCCTCGAAGGTCCAGTGCAGCTGCAGTCCCTGCTCGAGCGGCGGCGTCTGGGGGCACAGCTCGGCGACGTCGGCCTCGGAGAGCGCGCGACTCCACACGCGCAGCTGATCGATCTCGCCACCAAACCAGCGATCGGCCGCTGCACCTCGTCCGACCGTCGAGGAGTTGTAGTCCTTGAGCCCGATGTTCGCGTTGGCCAGCTCGGTGTCGACCGCACAGTCGAGGTAGTAGCGGGCCGAGCCGCCGCCATCGACCACCAGCGTGACCTCGCGCCACTCGTCGTCGACCAGCGCCGCCGAAGACAGCGGATACAGCGATCCGTTGGTCTGCTGATTGAACAGCGCGGTCATGACCTTGGCCGGATACGCCGCCGTGCCGACGTACATGGCCGAGAACGGCCCGCAGCCGAAGCACAGCGTGTTGAGCTTGTCGACGTCGTCGACCCGCACGCGCGCGCTGATCGTGAAGTTGCCGGTCACGCCGCCGTACAGCGTCGGCGCTCGCAGGCCGAGGTGCGTGAGCGCGACGTAGTCGTCGACGCCGTCGAGGCTGACCGCCTCGCCGAGCGGCGAGCTCACGAACGCCCCGCCGTTGAGCGTGCCGTGGCGACCGTTGCCCGACAGATCGGTGATCACATTGCCGACGCGATCCTCGAACGACCAGTGCAGCTCGAGATCGTCGTCGAGGTTGCGAAAGCTGCTCTCATCGGGCTCGAGCTCCGGATCGTCGGCGCAAGCAGACAACGCGGGCCCGAGGCTCACGAGCAGGGGGACGAGCAGCACGTGCCGTGAGATCGAGGGTCGGCGCACGTGCCTGCATGTCACGCGCTGCCGATGACTTCACGCCAATTACGCGCGGGCGCGTCCGGAATCCCGGCCAAACCGCTCGCGGAGCAGCGCGGAGAGGCGAGCGACATCCGTGCGCTCGTGCCCCTCCGCGATGATCCGCAAGCGCGCCAGCCCAACCCCGACGAACCCGCGAAACACCACGCGACAGGTGACCTCGTCGATCAGCTCGTCGTCGCAGTAGTCGATGCTGGCCTCGTGCGCGCACAGATCGATGTCGCTCACGCGGAAGTCCACGACGACGAGCTCGTCGACCGAGAACTCCACGACCGCGAAGCTACGCTCGCGCCCGTTCCAGCTCACCGCCAATTCCATTTGGCTGGGGAGCCCGAACAAGCAGCTGTCATCGCTGCTACCCGGCAGGCTGTCTGTATACGTCTCTCGCTTGCCTTCGAACTGTGCGATACCGAGCATGGCCGTGTCCTTCCGTGGACATCATCGATTTCGATGACACTGGAAATATGCGGCAGCGCCAGCGCGGAGCGCAAGAGGATTTTCAGTGAAACTGGAATCTTTGCAGTACCGGTCCGAGGATCAGTGACTGGCTCGCAGATCGCTCCAAAACGCGTTCTAGCTCGATCTAGACCTAAAATAGTGAGCTGACGCAAGAAAAAGAGACGCCCGAGAGTCGCGGTGGACGGACTCTCGGGCGGTCGGCGGGCTGGGTTTGTACAGTCTGGCGGAAATTCCGCGCGAAAACGACCCGCGCGCCAGTTTCAGTCTGACTGGAATATCCGCGCTCAGGCCGCGGCTGCAGTCGTCGCTCGGAAGCTCCCCAGCATCCCCGCCAGCGCCTTGTACCCGCGGTGTGCGCGGACCCGCAGCGTGCCCTCGCGGACGCCGAGCTTCTCGCTGATCTCGGCCATCGTCATGCCATCGAGCTTGTGCATGGTCACGACCTCGCGCTGGCTCTGCGGCAACCGAGCCAGGGCCGCGCGGATCTTCGAGGCGATCCCGAGCTGTCGCTCCTGATCGACGGCGAGCGACTCGCCATCGGGCAGGGGATCACGCAGCGACTCGAGCAGCTCGACCGTGTCGTCGCCCGCGGTGTCGAGCTTGACCGCACGCTCGCGGTAGACCCGACGCAGATGATCGATCGTGGCGTTGCGCGCGATGGTCGAGTACCAGACTGCAACCGCGCGATCGGGGCTCGCCCCTTCGGGTGTTGCGAAGCGCTCGCGGGCACCGTGCGCCTTCATGAAGGTCGCCTGCACGAGGTCCTCGGCAGTGGCGGGGTTGCTGACCTTGCTGCGGATCTGCGACCGCACCAGCGGACTCAGCCGCTCGTAGAGATGAGCGAACGCCCGCTCGTCGCCGTCGAGGTAGTGCTCCATCAGCTCGGAAAGCCCCTCGTAGCGGTCCTGGCGGTCATTGATGTCGGTGCGGTTCATGTCGATCTCCCCCGCGCTTTCCTTCGCGTGTGCATGCTTGGATGCAGACACGTCCGCCGGGTTACACCGACCGCGACAAAAATTTCTTCCCGTGGCCCAAGCTCACCTCGCAAGCGAGCCGCGGCAGCTTTCAATGTCGTCGCGACGCGCCGACAGGTCGCCCCTACTTTCGTGCTAAGTGGACGGTGTGAGCGTTCAGGCGGGATCGAGCGCAGCAGGCGCTGGGAGCGACGACCCCGATCGACCGGGGTCGTCCGAGACGCCGGACGTGCGCGACCGCGAGATCATCGACGGTCTGCGTGGGGGCGACGACCGTGCCTTCGAGCGGCTCGTTCGCGAATACGTCGGCCCCATGCATGCCGTTGCGCTGCGCTTGCTGCAAAACCAGGCCGACGCCGACGATGCGGTGCAGGAGGCCTTCCTCAGTGCGTACCGCAACTTCGCCAGCTTCCGCGGCGACGCGCGCCTCGGCACCTGGCTGCATCGCATCGTGGTCAACGCCGCGCTCGGTCGCCTGCGCAAGCGCAAGCGTCGGCCCGAGCATGGCGCCGAGGTCGTGGACGTGACCGAGCTGCTCCCGCGCTTTCGCGAGAACGGCTACCCGGAGCAGTTCCACGAGCCGTGGGTGCATCCCGCCGAAGAGCTGGCCACGCGCGCCGAGACCCGCGAACAGGTCCGGCAAATGATTGACAAGCTGCCCGAGAACTATCGTACGGTGCTGATCCTCCGCGACATCGAGGAGCTGAGCACCGCCGAGACCAGCGAGCTCCTCGAGCTGAGCCCAGGCACCGTCAAGGTCCGACTGCATCGTGCCCGGCAAGCGCTGCGAAACCTCCTCGAGCGTGAACTCGAACTGACACATCGGAAATGAGCGGGAGCGACGAACATCACTGCACCGGCGCCGGAGGCGAGGGGCATCGTCACGACATCACCTGTCGAGAGATCAGCGAATTCCTGCTCGCGTATCTCGAGCGCGAGCTCGATCCCGAGGCTCGGGTCGAGTTCGAGCGCCATCTGAATTACTGCCCGCCCTGCGTCCACTACCTCGACGGCTACCGCGAGACCATCGAGCTCGTCCGTCGCTGCGTGAACAACAACGAGCCGCCGAAGGACGAGTCGGAGCGCGCGAAGCATCGCCCG
Source organism: Enhygromyxa sp. (assembly GCA_035538075.1). GTDB lineage: Bacteria > Myxococcota_A > Polyangia > Nannocystales > Nannocystaceae > Plesiocystis. The sequence goes on along the minus strand of DATLLB010000278.1, from coordinate 535 downwards.
CCCGAGGGTCTGATCCAGGCGATCCTGGCCGCCAAACGAACCTCGTCTTGATGGCTCGATCGCGCAAGCCCGCCGTGCGGGTGTTGTCGTGGAACGTCAACGGTCTGCGGGCGATCGCCAACAAGGGCTTTCACCGCTGGCTGGCCGGCTCGCAGGCGACGATCGTCGGCATCCAGGAGATCCGCGCTCGACCCGAGCAGCTGCCCGATGCGCTGCGCGAGCCCGAGCAATGGCGCACGCACTTCGTGCCCGCCGAGCGTCCGGGCTACAGCGGCGTCGGCATGTTCTCGCAGCTCGAGCCCGATCGCGTCGAGGCCGGCCTCGGAGATCCGCGCTTCGACTGTGAGGGCCGGATCATGCTCGCGCGCTTCGGTCGGCTGATCGTCGTCAATGTCTACTTCCCCAATGGCAACGGGCGCGAGCGCGACAACAGCCGGGTGCCCTACAAGCTCGAGTTCTACCGGGCCCTGTTCGCGCACCTGGAGCCGCTGCGGCGCGCCGGCGAGCCGGTGCTGGTGATGGGCGATCTCAACAC
>DATLLB010000277.1:0-4287 GCA_035538075.1 Enhygromyxa sp. | reverse complement strand
CGACGTCCGTCGCGAGGCGGGCTGAGTGGTGCATGGCTGCGCAGCGGCTAAACCGGACCCCCTCTGGGGGTCACCACGCGCGGCCGCGGTCGACGAGCTTGGAGCGAGCGAAGCGAGCGGCGCAGACTCGGACGGCCGCGGGGGCTAAATGAGCGGGCTGCGACCGGCGATCCGCGATCTGAGTCGACGCAAGCGGCTCGCGGCGATCATTCGTGCGCTCGGCGAGACCGAGGTCGGGCGCGAGCTCGGGCTCACCAGCCTCGCCAACCTCGCCGACTTTCAAGCCACGGTGCCGCTGCTCGATCCGATCACCCACGTCGAGCGGGTGACCGCGCGGCTCGGGTTCGGGCTCGATGGCTTCGACGACGAGATGCTCACCGCGGCCTCGCTCGAGCGCCCGGCCGTGCGCGCGGCGTGGCTGCTGCGGCTGGGTGGCGCGCGTCCGCCTCGGCGGCTCGCGGTGCTGTGGGCCCACGCCGACGAGTTGGTGGTCGATCGGATGCGGCTCGACGATCTGCGCTCGCTTGGTGAGGCGGTCGAGCTGCTGCGCTTCGACGGCGTGCCGCGGGATCCCGAGCGGCTGGTCGCGGAGCTGCGTCGCTTTCGGCCGGAGGCCCTGGTGGTGCCGAGCTTGGCGACCTGCGGCTGGCTCGAGGGCTTGGTCGGGGGTCCGCTCGAGCGCCAGCTCGCGGGGTTGCGCTGGCTGCTGGCCGAGTACGATCTCGACGAGCGCATCCGCAGCCGGCTCCCGGTGCTCAACGCCGGCTGGCTGCACGCGGCCGGGCGCGTGGGCCTGCCTGCGCGTCGTGGGCCTGCGCGCGGGCTGTTGCTCGCGAGTCGCTCGACGGTGATCGAGCTGCTGCCGCACGGCGATCCGGAGATCGATCCGCGCGCGCGCACGCAGGAGAGCACGGTGCTGCCCGAGCGTGCGGTGCTCGGCGAGCGCTACGAGGTCGTGCTCAGCTCGCCGCTCGGGTTTCTGCGCCTTCGCACGGGCATGCACGTGCGCGTGGTCGGGTTCGCGGCCCCGCTCGAGGTCACGCACGGCGACGCGGGCGACTCGCTCCCGCTCGCGCGCGTGGTTCGACTCCACCCGCCGCCCTCCGACGCGGCGCTCGAGGGCGTGACGCTGGCCGGCGCATGGCTGACGGCGAGCGTTCGACAGGCGTTCCTGCCCGAAGACCCCGCGCTGGTGGCCGCCGACATTGCGGCCGATCCCGACGCCCTCGACGCGTCGGCCCGAGCGTCGCGGACCGGGCTCGATCCCTTTGCGGACACCGAGCTCGGCGCGAGCCGAGCCGGCTCTCGCCACGGCGGCCCCAAGCCGCGCGCGCTGGTGATCCGCCTCGAGGTCCAGGGCCACGCCGCGCCGGATTTCTCGATGCGGGTGGCCGACCGGGTCGACCAGGCGCTGCGTCGTCGCTCCGCCGCGTACGAGTGGCTGCGGGGCCGCGACGAGCTGTGGGAACCACGGATCGTCATCGCGAAGCCCGGCACCGCGCGAAGCGAACGCGAGCGCCAGCTGCGGGCGCTCTGGGGCCCCGTCGCCCGCCCGGTTGTACGAATGGCCAAGTAGAGGGACGGCCCCGGCGCATGATCGGGTGCTGTGAGTGTCTTTGCGTCTCACTGCGGCCGCTACTCGATGCTAAACCGGTATCGTTTTTGCCGTTTTCGCCCCGCTGCGCATTCAAAGGAGGCTTTCAGATTCGTGCCACTGGAGCGCTCCATGGCTGCGATGGACTGGATAAGACGACACACGTTGACGATCGCGTCGCGGCCGTGTTGGTTATCCGGGTTTGGGGGCTCCGCCACCCCATCTCAAAGATGCAGAGGCAGTCGCTCAAGGCACGAATCCTGGACCACGCCGAAACCCGGCTTTTGGAGCAGGGTTTCCGAGGAATGCGTGTCGACGAGCTCGCGCGAGACGTCGGCATAAGCAAGCGGACGCTTTACGAGCAATTCCGCACCAAAGAAGAAATGGCGCGCGAGGCCTTGATAAGGCTCGCCGAGAAGCTGCAAGAGGCAATCGCGGCGATCTTGGCCAATGGCGGGAACGAGGCCGAGCAGCTGCGGGCGGTGGTGCTGCGGACCTGCGAGACCTTCGCTCGGGCGCGGCCGCCGTTCCACCGCGATCTCGAGACCACGCCCGTGTTGACCGAGCTGTTCGAGGCCTCGCGCGCGCGTTGTTTTGCGCAGGTCGAAGAGCTGATTCGGTCGGGCATGGCCAGCGGCAACTTTCGTGCCGAGCTCGATCCTCGCCTCGTGCGCCGATCGCTAATTGCCGCCGTCGATACGGTGGTTCGGCCCGAGGTGCTGGCACAGGATCGGCTCACCCTGGAACAGGCGTTCGACGCAATTATCGATTTGATACTCCACGGTATGGTTTCGCCCAAAAGCTGACGTGGTCGTCGCTTTGCGGTGGGTCTTTTGGACATGCCGCTAAGATCATTTCGATTTGATACGGTGTAGACGGTCGAATACGGTCTTGGCGCTCGAAGCTCGATGGCGGACGCTTCGAGCATGCGAACGCCGATCCTCATGCTGCTGGTCGCGCTCTGTACCGCTTGTGCGACGTCCAGCGCGTCGACCGAGCCTGCGACGACCCCCGCAGACGTGCAGGCGCGTGGCTTTGGACCGTGGACGGCGAGCGTGGCGGCCGAGCATCCGCTGGTCGGCACCGCGTGGTCGGTGGCCGACGGGCGCGCGCTGAGCCGCGAGGAGCTCGAGCAGCGCGTCGCTCAGGCCCGCTTCGTGCTGCTGGGCGAGACCCACGATCATCCCGATCACCATCGCCTGCAGGGTGAGCTGCTCGCGAGCGCGATCGCGAAGACGCCGGGTCCCGCGGTCGCCTACGAGATGCTGGATCCGGCCGCCCAGGCGCAGATCGACGCGTTCGTGGCGGCCGGCTCGGGCAACGTGGATGGGTTCGCCGAGCTGGTCGCGTGGGCCGACTCGGGCTGGCCGGCGTGGTCGCTGTACCGGCCGGCCTTCGCTCCGGTGATCGAGGCCAGGTTGCCGATCCTCGCCGCCCAGTTCCCGCGCGCGCAGAGTCGGCGGTTCATGAGCGAGGGGCTCGCGATGCTGCCGGCCGAGCTCGTGAGTCGCTACGGCCTCGATCGACCGCTGCCGGCCGAGCTGCAGGAGCCGCTGCTCGACGAGATGTTCGCCTCGCACTGCGAGCAGGTCCCGCGCGAACACCTGGCGCCGATGATCGAGATCCAGCGCATCCGCGACGCGGTGATGGCCGACGCGCTGCTGCGAGGGGCGGAGCAGCAGGGTCGCGCGGTGTTGGTGGCGGGCACCGGTCACACGCGCGCGAGCGCGGTGCCGCGGCTGCTGCAGCTGGTCGGTCAGCCGCGCGAGGCGATCCTCGCGATCGGGTTCGTGGCCGTCGATCCGGCCCGACTCGACCCGGTCGAGTACGGCGACGAGCACGACGTGATCGTGCTGACACCCGACATCGAGCGCGAAGATCCGTGCAAGGCCATGGCCGCGGGCGGTTGAGACGGGGTTGTGATCCACGCCATGCCCTCGCCCGCGCGGATGTGCGAGGCATGCCCGGCCGATGAGCTACATCTTCGATCCCGACGTCCTCGGTCGCATCGCTCGCGACGCCCTCGGTCAGCCGCTCGAGCTGATGGTCGAGCAGATCGCCGGCGAGCTGGCCCGCGAGTATCCGGGCCACATCCGCGACGATCGTCAGTGGGTGCTCAACAACGCCGGCGGCGCGATGGGCATGATGACGGTTCTGCACGCGTCGATCACCGAGTACGTGATCATCTTCGGCTCGCCGATCGGCACCGAAGGGCACACCGGTCGGTTCTGGGCCGAGGACTACTTCTTCATCCTCGAGGGCGAGCAGTGGGCGTACTCGGAGCTGTCGCCGGTCAAGCAGGTCTACAAGCCCGGCGACTGCCACGTGCTGCCCAAGGGCGTGGCCGAGGGCTACCGCATGCCCGACCGCTGCTTCGCGCTGGAGTATGCGCGCGGCTTCATCCCCGCGATGTTGCCGTTCGGCCTCGCCGACACGGTGTTCGGCACGCTGGATTTCCGCACGCTCTCGCGGACGATGAGCAAGTACGCCGTCAGCTCGATCAAGGAGCTGATCCAGGGCAAGATCTGACCCTGTGCGGCGCTCGCTGTGGATCGCTCCGTTGCTCGGCCTGTTGATGGTTGCGGCCTGCGGTCGCGGGCAGGAGGGTGACGCGGCCGAGCCGGCGCCGCGTGAGCAGCCCGAGCTCGAGCTGGCCGCGGACGCGAGCGAGGGTGAGTACGTCGAGTACGGCG